>JAQYWN010000587.1 GCA_029379265.1 Rhizonema sp. NSF051 | reverse complement strand
GTCAGAGAATAAAAAACATGTAAAAATTAGCTTAGTGTAAAAATTTATGCCAAACTTTAGACAAGATTTCGCCAGATTGTTTAAAGTTGCTGTTTGTTTATCCAACTCGAGTTCGAGTCATGAGTATTGCTGCTAATTCTAAACTGTCAAATTCATCCAAGAATCAGGAAGCTATTACCAGTAACACTGATGGTTCTCTGGCTTCTTTAGGATCAGAGTTGGTATACACCCAAGATAAAACAGGGCGTTACTTAAGCTTCTGTTGGCAAAACAGTGAGAAACTGGGGTTCAACACTAAACAAACAATCAACGACCTAAATAAAGCGCCAACTTTGGCTCCAGTGGACAAAGTTATCTATTTGGAAAAGTTGCAACAAATTTTAACAACTTTAGTTCCAGAGAGGTTTGAGTGTTGGTTTCGCTACCGTCAGGAGTTGTATGAGTTGGAGTTGATAATGACTCCAATCCTACCAACCGTCGGAAGCGTCGCCACGACAGTTTTGGTTATGGGTAGGCTCCTTAGTGCAACAACATCTAGCAAAAAAGTAAAGGCTGTATCACAAAGGCTCACACAACCAGAATTAGCTTTACGTTCACAGCAACACCTTTCGTTAATCAACCAAATTACCAGAAATATTAGCCGGACATTAGATCTAGATATTATTTGGCAACAAACAGTTGATAGTTTAGGTCAAGCACTACTATTTGATCGTTGTGTTATCTGTCCCTACAAACCTTCCAGTAGCAAAGTACAGGTGATAGCTGAGTATCACTTGCCAAAAGTGGGTTCAATGCTTGGTGCAGAAATAGACATAGCTTCTTTCCCTGCTTTTGCTCAGGCTTTAGAAACTCAAGAACCGCTTTTCGTGGAAAACTGTCAACATCATCAATTCAACGGGCAGAACATCTTGGTAGTTGCAACTTGCCATAAGAATCAAGCTAACAGCTTGATTGCTGTCATTCTTGACGACAACTGTAGTGGGGTAACAGCATTGGAGCTTGAATTAGCAAAAGATGTGGCAGATCAACTGGGAACTGCGATCGCTCATGCCACCTTATATCAAGAACTCGGAGTAGCAAGTCAACAAGCTGAAGACGCAACCCGTCGCATTAGAGAGTTTCTAGCTAATGTGACACATGAACTTAGAACGCCACTTAACGGCATCATAGGATTTTTAAAGCTCATTTTAGAGGGTATGGCAGACGATCCAGAGGAACAAGAGCAGTTCCTCAACGAAGCATATAAATCGTCACTTTACCTGCTTGATATTATCAATGACATCTTAGACATTGCGAGAATTGAATCAGGCAAAATGGAACTTGAGTTAAGTTCAGTCAAATTAGATGAGCTATTTAATGATGTAGAAAATTTCATGCGTCTTCAGGCAGAACAGAAATCCATCAGCTTCCACATGCAAATGCCTGATACTTGTGATGAAATTATGCTACTAGGGGACTATCAGCGTCTCAAACAAGTGATGCTCAACCTCCTCAGCAACGCTATCAAATTTACTCATGAAGGTGGCATTACTGTCAGTGCTGATCTCGTTCGGAAAAAATTAGCATTTAATGACCAGCAATTTCCCGGTATGGTGAGAGTACGTGTGGCAGATACTGGTATTGGTGTTTCTCTAGACAAACAAGATAAACTATTCCAATTATTCTCTCAAGTTGATGGTTCCCGCACTCGGCAATACGGTGGTACTGGCTTGGGACTGGCAATATCTCAGAAACTTGTAGAGGCAATGAGCGGTGAGGTAAATTTTTACAGCTTGGGTGAAGGGCTTGGTTCAACAGTTACGTTTACAGTACCCCTCTATCAACAACCGGTTATGGTTTCACCTTCGGAAACGAATTCACCAGAACAGTCATGAATATTGAGTGCATTATTGAATAGGCGGTATTTCGGTCACGAAGAGTGAGATTGCCTCTCCTCTAGTTAGGTGAAGAATTCTTTGAGCATTAACTATTAACACCCAACAATTATTGTCATTCTTATACCAAAGTTAACCTTGGTACATTAAGATGCTGGCAGTCGCACGCAACAAACGACACCCACATCTTTAGGAATAGATAACATGAAAATCCCTCGTCTTCTATTATTAGTAGGTTTGTGCTTATGCTTACTTTTGTGGATTAAGCCCTTAGAAGCACAGGAAAATCAAACTACATCAGGAGTAGGCAATATTAATGCCACCATCCCAAACCAGACTGAACCAGGAGCAGGTAATGCAAATGCTATTAGCATCGCGCAAAAATCTCCTTTGGTGCAGTCAGCTCAAAATTTTTTGGTACAACAAACCCAGCAAATTCAAGATGCCAATCTTAGAAAGGTGACACGCGATGCGATTAACAACCCCAAAACCTGCATCGTGCATAGAGCTGGGCTGAGTGATAGCCAAAAGCAAAATATCTTACAGCAATTGTTAGATGCGGGCTTAGTAGATCCTACAGACGATAGTACATTTCCTGGCGGACTAATCGCTGGAGTCTTTCCGCCAGTAAACAATGATGGCAGCGCCTGTCCCCAACTTCCTCAACCATTTTACTCTGCTCCCGGAAGCAGTAATAACAGTCACCATGCCTACCCAGGAGGGTTGTCAGTGCATGAAGCGTTCAATAATTTAAGTAGCTTGAGCTTTGCCAATAATTATCGACAGATCTATGGTCAAACTGGTAAAGACGGTCTACCAATTATCAAACCGTTTAACTACCGAACTTCAGATATTTATCTCAGCGATGACTTAATCAGTGCGGCTCCAATTTGGCATGACTGGGCTAAGCCCATTGTCTTCCAGTGGTATGCTGACGGTACTGAATTCAGGGAATTGAACTTTGGTGGTAATGGCAGAACTGACCTTTACGGTGCATCGGGAGATTCCAGAACTGGTGGGCATCACATTATTGGTTTGGCAGAAACGATGAAGCGTGGTTTATCCCCTGAGTTTGTGATTACTCAAGCTTCCGCCCACTCTGCACCAACTCTCGGTAATGAATACAAAGTTGTTAATTGGTTGCGCAGTGCTGCTATTTTGGCTCAGATTGACCCTGTAGCACAAGGTTACTTGTTCGTGGATAGCCAAAACCGTCTGCGTCTACCTCCTGTACGCAAGCTTGGTAGCATAGATCTTACAGCAGCAACTTCAGGGCAAACTAACTTACTAGCTGAGTATGCCCTGCATAACCTCTCAGATGCCGACTTCGTTTTGACAATTCCAGCTATCACTATTGACCAAGTACTTCTGAGTACGATCGCACCTCAATTCGGCTACGATCCTAAAGATACAAGCACCTACGTCAATCGATTCCGCAATCCCGTACTCAGTTATCTGTCTGCCGAAAGGTTGATGATTATTTATGGCAACAATGGAATTGAAGGCGTAGTTGCAGAAGTTAATAAACTTAGCAAGCGAAAAATTATCTAGAGCTACCACATAGCGCAAAAACTCTCAATGGTGAACTCGATATGACATCAGGTTCACCATTTTTTATTAAATGTTTGCGACAAATAATTCTTTACCAACCAAGAACTATAGTAATCATAAATGAGTTGTGAAAATTGAAAGTCGTTTTTCACGAATGATTTAGGACTACTATAGCAACAAGTTTGCAATCCGCGCATCCAAAATGATGAAAATCAATTGTGCATTCGTTGAAATCCTTGGTAGGGAAAAACAGCCATACCCTTATCCTGTTGGAGACGCTACACAAAGGGGAACGTCGTGTATACGAACGTCCCTACATTATTTCTGGAAATGTCTAATATACTCCCGTGTCTCACATCATGCTGCACTTAATTGAGCGGAAATATCGATAAAAGTGCATATAGAACATTTTAATAAATACTCTTGTTCAAAAAATTGTCAATCATTTTGCAAATTACGCTTTATGCTTAAAGTAGACTCTATCAATTCATGAATATAAAGCGATGAAATTAGCACATGCTATTTTAGGAGTTTTTGTGGGAAGTTTGTCTTTCTTGACTATTTCACAAAATGCTCAGGCTTCGTATGGTGATTGGAATCAAGACCGTTATGAGCATACGAATGATCGTTATCAGGACTATGATCGCCATCGGCATTGGCAAGACGATAACCGTGATTATGACCGTGATCGGCGTGGGTATGATCATGACCGGAATCGTGATTATGATCGCCATCGGGGGCATCGTTATGAAGAAGGTAGGAACGACGGTTCTGTCCGTGTTAGGTGGTAGTTGAGAGTTTAGCCTTGTGAACTACCCCGAATCGCTCTAAATCTACTGTCTAAAGTATGATTCAACCTAATTTTTTTAGGAAAATCAGGTTGAACATCAGTAGTTTTCACTCTTAGTGCTTTTTTTATAACCTTTATAGAGACGCCTTCAAACAGGGCGTCTCTGTACATAACTGATAGCTTAGCTTTTACTAGTTTCATTGGAATTCCTAATATCTAAATCTACCTGAGCCGCAAGGAACTTACCTTCATCCAGTAGATATTCTAGAAAAGTGCGAGCGACAATGGACAGTTGTTTGGTGGCTGGGTAGACAACATACCAATGAAGTTGGAGCGGTAAGCCTTCAACATCTAGGATAGAGAGAGGACCTTTTGCTCCTTCAAGTGCCAAAACATACCTTGATAATATTGATACCCCTAAACCACCCACAATTGCGTGCTTGATAGCCTCATTACTACCTATTTCCATCTCCACTTTGAGAGTAGCCTTGTTTTGGGCGAAAAAATTCTCCACTGCCATCCGAGTACCAGAACCAGATTCACGCATAATAAAAGGCTCTTCAGCAAGGCGCTGTAAAGGGATATTTTTCTCTTGAGCCAATGGATGCTTGTGTGGAGCGATCGCAACTAAAGGATTTTCCAGAAATGGACAGAGATTGATATCAAGATTGGACGGCAGTTGTCCAAGAATATAGAGGTCGTCACGATTTTCCGTCAAGCGTTCCAGTAAGCTCTGGCGGTTGGTGACTTTGAGAAAGATTTTGATTCCTGGATAAGATTGACGAAACGCTCCCAACAAACGCGGGACAAAATATTTAGCAGTTGTAGTCACCGCCAGTCGTAGATTTCCCTGCTTTAGTCCTTTGAAATCTGCCAACGTCATTTCCAGTTGGGACAGTCTGTCGGTAATATCTTGGGACACAGTCAAAATTTCCTTACCCGCATCCGTCAGGTAGAGACGCTTACCAACCACCTCGAACAACGGCAAGCCAACTGCTTTTGTCAACTGTTTAATCTGCTGAGAAACGGTAGGTTGAGTCAGAAACAGTTCCTCTGCCGCACGAGTAAAGCTACCAGAGCGAGCGAGTGCTTCAAAAACTTCCAACTGATGAAGAGTTATGTGCTTCACTATACATTCACCTTATAGTTACAACTATAGAAGATTTCTATAAAGTTAATAAAAATTAATTGCTTTTCAC
>JAQYWN010000586.1 GCA_029379265.1 Rhizonema sp. NSF051 | reverse complement strand
ATTAACAATAATTTTCAATAATGATAATATACCCATTTTTAAAGGTTAAGTAAGCGGCAATCTGTGAACAGTAAAAGGAGTGAATAGGATGACTCTTATTTACTCCTTTTTACTGCTACGCCATTAAACCTCAGGGAAATGCTTGTAAATTTTAGTTAAACTACGAGAAAGTTCAACGCACCAACTAAAAGCACCAAGCCAATCCACACTACAGAACCAGCCCAAAGGAACTTTTTAGATTGATCCCAATTTTGCGGAGTTGCATAAGCCACTGGAACGCCTACTATCATGATAAAAGATACGACGACCAAAGCCGTCAAACAGATTTGGAATATAAAAGTCATTTTTTCCTCTCCTAAAACAACAAAATGCTAAAAATAGAATATCGTACAAGGCAAAGCTTATTGGTTCTACTTATTTGTAAGGTATCAGAAATTTATACATTTTAGTCCAAAATATCGATTATCTCCTAATCTACTGTACGGGCAAGTTTAACAAGACATAAGCCTTGACTCACAAGTTATCGCCAATGAAGCTCGCCCCTACTTCTAATATGATGTCCGTCAAATCACCCATGCGGAAAAGAACCCCACCCCCAACCCCTCCCCGCAAGCGGGGAGGGGAGATAAAGCAGAGCGAGGAGCGGGGAGGGATTCTGACGGAATTAAGGTTAATTTATCGGACATGATATCACTCCTATTTCCTAACTCCTCTTTATGGATTTAATTCTTTGTCATACAACAGCGGATTTTGACGCACTAGGGGCGGCAGTAGGGCTAACGCGCTTGTTACCTGGAAGTAAGATTGTGCTACCTAGCGGATCTCATCCGGCTGTTAGGGATTTTTTAGCATTGTACCGCGATGAGTTTTCGCTGATGGAACGGCGTTCGGTGAATCCGGAAAACATTCGTTCTCTGGCTATAGTCGATATGCAACAACGCGATCGCCTGGGAAAAGCTGCTGAATGGTTAGATTTACCCAATCTAAAACAGATTATACTTTATGATCATCATTTAGAACAAGATGGAGATATTCCAGCGACTCAAGTACATATTTCATCTGTAGGAGCAACGACAACTCTCATCGTCGAGCAATTGCAACAGCAAGAAATTTCCCTGACGAACGCAGAAGCAACGGTGATGGCTTTGGGTATTCACGTTGATACTGGTTCTCTCACCTTTGAGGGTGCGACACCAAGGGATGCGCTTGCCTTGGCTTGGCTGATGCAACAAGGGGCAAATTTAAGCGTCATTACTCAGTATCTCGATCCTGGTTTGTCTCCTCAACTCCAGCAGCTGTTAAGCGAGGCGTTAAAAAACTTACAGTCGCTTAATATACATGGATATACGGTTGCTTGGATTAAGTTGAAAACAGAAAATTTTGTGCCAGGATTGTCAAGTCTTGCGGCACGGCTGATGGAGTTGACCGAAATTGACGCCTTATTACTGCTCAGTGAAAATTCTGTGGGCGATACTTTACGCTTGACAGTAATTGGGCGATCGCAAATTAAGAATATCGATTTTAACCAATTATTTCATCCATTAGGAGGAGGCGGTCATTCTCAAGCAGCATCTTTGAGTTTACGAGGAGTCGATTCAGAAGAAATATTACAACAACTCCTGGATGGGTTAAAAGCTCAAATACCCGAGCCGCCTATTGCCAAAGATTTAATGTCCTCCCCAGTACGCACAATCCGTGAAGAAACAACAATTGATGAAGCAAGGCGGACTTTGTTGCGCTACAGGCACTCTGGTTTATGTGTCGTTGATGAGTGCGGGCAACTGGTAGGTATTATTTCTCGTCGAGATATTGATACTGCTCTGCATCACGGCTTTGGTCATGCACCTGTCAAAGGCTACATGACAACTAATATCAAGACAACAACTCCAAATACCACACTACCAGAAATTGAGTCGCTGATGGTGACACACGATATTGGTCGCCTGCCAGTTTTAGAGAATAACCAGTTGGTGGGAATTGTTACCCGTACTGATGTGTTGCGGGAATTACATCAAATTAGGGGGGAAGAGGGAGAGGGGGAGAGAGGGAGAGACAAGGTTGTCAATCCGACATTGAATGAATTGCGATCGCGGCTTGCACCTGAATTATGGGAATTGCTGACGTTGGCATCGCTGGAAGCCGAAAAACGAGGTTGGCATTTGTATCTTGTTGGTGGAGGAGTGCGTGACTTACTCCTCGTTGAAGGCACTGGCGGCTTGATGATTCAAGATATTGACTTAGTGGTTGATGGCTTTCACAAAGCTGTAGATGTGGGTGCTGGTGTGGAACTAGCAAAGGCACTTCAGCAAATTTATTCTGAAGCACGCTTGGAAATCCACGGGGCTTTTCAAACTGCGGCTTTGTTGTGGCACAATGATCCAAAATTAGAATCTTTGTGGGTTGATATTGCCACTGCGAGAACGGAATTCTATCCTTACCCAGCAGCAAATCCGGAAGTCGAGGCGAGTTCCATTCGTCAAGATTTGTATCGAAGAGATTTTACCATCAATGCTATGGCATTGCGGCTCACACCTCCCCGTCCCGGAACTTTACTCGATTTCTTTGGTGGGTTGCTGGATTTACAAGCAAAGCAAATTCGAGTGTTACACGCCAATAGCTTTATTGAAGATCCTACCCGTATTTATCGTGGTGTTCGCTTTGCCGTGCGATTAGGGTTTCAATTAGAAGCCCAAACAGAAAGCTACATCCGCTATGCTATCAATAGCGGTGTTTACGATCGCACAGCAAGAGAAAACAGCAAAACACCTGCACTGCAAACACGACTCAAAGCAGAACTGAAACATATTCTAGAAGTTTCTTATTGGAAAGCTGCTCTACAATTACTCGATAACTTGGAAGCATTGCAGTGCATTCATCCTACCCTTAAACTTGATGAGGAACTCCTGCGACAATTACATCTTTTAGAGCGTTGTTTGCGGCGATTTGATACTCAGCCAACCCTTCTCCACTGGCAAATGCGTTTAGAAGCTTTAATCGCCCACCTAGCACCAGAATATCGGGCAGATGTGGCAAGAAATTTGCAATTGTCAGAAGAGAGTATAACTAGGTTGGAATCACTGGCACAAAATTCAGAAAATGTCAAGAACCTCACCCCCAGCCCCTCTCCGCCTGCGGAGAGGGGGGTTGGAAGGGGGGTAACGTTAGAGCAAATTCGTCCTAGCCAAGTTGTGCAGTTGCTGCGGCAGTATGAATTGCCAATGCTAATCTTGATTGCTGTGCAAAGTTCGCGAGCAATTCGGCATCAGATTTGGCTATATTTAACAGTATGGTCAAGAGTACAACCTCTCCTCAATGGTAACGATTTGAGGAAACTGGGGTACAAACCAGGACCACAGTATAAATTAATGTTGGATGATATCTTGGCGGCTACTTTGGATGGGGTGATAAGCGATCGCACCTCAGCCCAAGAGTTTTTAGCAACATATTATCCTATCATTAGTAACCTTTCGACATAAAAAAAGTCGAAAAACTTCACAGAGTTAATACCAAATTCTAGTATTGAGTTTGCGATCGGTTTTTACGCTGCCTTGGGGGCTGGAAAATCGATTGAGTTCTCCTATGAGTTTGGCTGTAGTGCTATTCGGCTCGCAGGAATTGCAGAACACTTAACTCCTGTATTGAAGTATCGTTAAAGCAATGACAATACCCAGTGTTCGTCCATTCTATAGAAAAGTCGGATTTATAGAAACGGACGGTTCGGGAGAAATGATACTTACTCCTGATGCAGCACAAGAGTTTTTAACAAGACAGCAGCAATTAAGGGAAGTCCACCATGACACAGGAAATTAAAAAACTAAAAACTACAGAAGAACTACTCCAATAGCAAGAGGAAATATATGAACTAGAAAAATACGCTTTCGCGGGTATCATGTCAGAGTCAGAACAAGAACGGCGAGTCAACAATCTCCTTGATAAAAACTATTACCACCGTCATCTAGAAAAAGTGCGCCAATGCAAACAAAAACTATTAGAAAACCTTGCATACCTGGAACAACGCGAACAGTTACTACTAGTAGAAATCGATAAAAAATCCCAATTTTCATCCTCAAACGACTCAAACAACAAACATTAATTAACAAATTAAGTCTCAAAACCAAGCCTTTTGTTGACCAAACAATAATAGTTTGTCTAAAGTAGTAATTTTTAAGAATTAACTCCCGGTTCGCCCTTTTCTTTAACTCTTAAAAAAATGGGCGAACCGGGAGTTATTAGCTAGTTCCATTAGTAAGAGCGAAGTGTTTATAGAGCCATCGAACAGCTTGAGCCTCCCTTTTTAGACATCTATGCAGCGTAGTGGGTGGCACGAGACCGATATAGGCTGCGCCCAGATGCACGCCGCTTCGAGAACTGGGAGACGAACTACGCAACAAAAATTGGTCTTGGCGTTGCTATTGACTATGCTTTGAAGTGGAGCCTTGAAGCTATTTGGTCACGCATTTCAGCCCTCGCCACCACTCTCCGTGCTCAACTAGATACCCTTAGGGGTGTCACAGTTTGGGATCTGGGGATCGAACGTTGTGGCATTGTCAGCTTCACTGTTGACGCCAAGAGTCCAAAAGAGATCCGTTATACACTTGCACAGCAAAGCATCAACGTCTCAGTCTCGACTCTAAACTCCACCCGTCTCGACATGGACGCACGAGGAATCACTGAGCTTGTCCGTGCTTCTGTTCACTATTACAACAGCGAGGAGGAAGTTGAGCGGTTTTGTGCGGCACTTGCGTCTGTTTTGTGACTTTCAAGGGTAAATATTTAAAAATTAGGCAGTAGAGAGGATTCATTATTATCGATGCTGAAGCGCTTCAACAGTCAAAGAGAGTTGAATTTGGCGTTGCATAAAACAGGGATGAAAATTGAACCGCCCTGACGCTCGTACCCCATCGGGGAAGCAAGCTACGCATGATTGCGTCTCCCCAATCACCGTGCATGGTATTGGGCAGTGATTCTTCGCGTATAGGAGGTGCGATCGCCAAGTTGAGCCTGCTGATCGCCCGTGCCAACGGAATTGAAACTACAAGAAACTCGGTAATTGAATTTGAAACAAACCAAAGAAAAACCTAATACCATTTCGGTAAAATCTTGATACTATTCGCTCTCCCTGCAAGCCTAAATGTATCAACTTTAAAGTGAAACGGTATAAATGGTCGCAATCTCCCTACTTTGGAAGTCCAAATTGTCGCGCCCGAAGATGTCTGCGGACAGGTGACTTTTCAAAAACTGATCGATGGCGGCAGTAAAAGTATAAATTTCCCCAGCAACCGGACCTTTTGAAAGGCGCGTCTGAATTTCTGTTCCAAGTTCGAGACGACTTTTATCGGAAGGATCGTCATACCATTTCACGAAAATCTTGGTACAAATGATTAGTTTCTAATTCTTTCCCCCTGCCCCCTGCCCCC
>JAQYWN010000059.1 GCA_029379265.1 Rhizonema sp. NSF051 | reverse complement strand
GTTTTAACTTTTAATTTTGAATTTATCACATCGACATTATCATTATGGCATTTCGCACAATGTCCAATACTTGTTAAGTGTTGCCATCAATTCAATAAAATTATTGAATTGATGGGTTTAAGGATATAGCCG
The DNA here is from genome assembly GCA_029379265.1 of Rhizonema sp. NSF051. Classification (GTDB taxonomy): domain Bacteria; phylum Cyanobacteriota; class Cyanobacteriia; order Cyanobacteriales; family Nostocaceae; genus Rhizonema. The sequence continues at coordinate 17,031 of JAQYWN010000059.1, read as the reverse complement.
GCAACATTCAAGTTATACGCTTCCACTCGATCTTCATCTTGGTTAGATGTCGTCATAACGACTACAGGAGTCGATTTCAGTTGAGGATCGGTGCGTAATTCTTGGAGGAATTCAATCCCGCCCATTTTTGGTATATTTATATCTAACAATATTAAACGCCTCTGAGTGGGAAGATTAGAAGACTGATCGTGACTCCGCAGCATGAAGAGTGCTTCTAGCCCATTAGAGGCAATGTAAAGCGGGTTAGTAATATTAGCCTTCTTAAATGCTCGCTTGACATTCATCACATCAACTTCGTCATCCTCCACTAGTAATACGTTGATAACTCTTTCAGGCATAACTTTAGTTAAAGTCGATTTATCGCATAGAAGCAAACAATCTGCTACCCTCATACATGACTTGTAAGAGTTCTATAGTACGCCTCGGTTCATAGCTAATAGCTGAATGCGTACTCTTAATTAAGTCTGCCCTTACAATAGTTATTTGTCACATTTCAAGGATAGTCAGAACAAGAAGAAGTGAAATTGTAGATGAACATTTATTCATGGGAAAAAAAGCCCAATCATGCGAAAGATGGGTTAAAAGTAACACGAACTTTCCAACCTAAAACATTTCAATTGTATGCAGGAAAGTTAACGCCTGTCTTCAGCCATTGGTATGACTCGCAAGCCAATTTACGTCCGTACAGAGGTATATTGCATCAGTATTTTGCCCATATGTAATACAGCCATACATCAATCATGAGGTTGCTTTAGCCAAGTAAAGCGGAAAGTACTTCCTAAACCACCTTCAGCTTTTATCGGCTTGATTGAGAGGTTTATAGTTGCAATTGTATCGCCTGCACCTAAGACATCCTCTTCATATCTTACAGTTTCTCCTGCTGCCGCAGATGCGATTGCCTGCTGCAATTTCGCTCTTGTCTCTTTTGACTGCCACAGAGGTGCTTCCCAAAAGGGGCGATCAATGACTTCCTCACGGGTGATTCCACAAAAATTGAGCGTTATCCGATCAACTTCAATTAGAATGCCGTTCGCTTGTGTTAATCCGATAAATTGAAAGGTCTGGTCAAAAATAGCACGACGTCGCTCACTGTTTTCCCGAGCGGCAACACAATTTTTTTTAATGTCTTCAGATTTAGACTTTTGAAGCATACCTAATTTGTAAAGTTTTATGAAATTTTCTCAACTAGCTTCTAGATCTACTATATTAATGTGAGTTCAATACTGATGTGAGAGCGAAGCCGTCAGCTACGAGATGAATGCACACCGTCCGCTCCTTTATAGCTGTTGGAAGAGCGCGCCTAAAAATTGACATCAGATAGGAGTGCCGAAACAATAAGGTAGTGCAAGTTATAATATCTAGAATTAGTATTTCATATTTTTCGGAAAAACTAGCCGCTACATCCTTAGCTAGATTCAGGTTTGTATCAGAGGGAAAAAGGATAGACTGTTATATCCACCGATGGATGTATTTTGGTTAAAATATTATCTATCTTTGGTTTAGATAGTATAAAAAAAACAGATTGCAAAATGTCTGCTTTTGACAGAAGCAATTAGTAGAGAGAAAGGATAAAGATGAGTGAAATTACTATAGTATTAATTGAAGATCACGACTTGACAAGAATGGGGCTAAAAGCCGCATTACAGTCAAACAATATGCTGAAAGTGATTGGTGAGGCGGCAAATGCTAGTAAGGGTTTGAAGCTTTTGGAAACAGCGAAGCCAGATGTGGCTGTTGTGGATATTGGCTTGCCTGATATGGATGGCATTGAACTCACAAGAAAGTTTAGGGAATATCAAGCGGAAAATGCGGAATCTCAAACGAAGATTCTGGTTTTGACAATGGATCACACAGAGGATGCAGTACTTGCGGCTTTTGCCGCAGGGGCAGACTCTTATTACATGAAGGATACAAGTATTGATAAGTTAACAGAAGCGATCCAAGCAACTCATGGCGGAAACTCATGGATCGATCCGGCGATCGCTAATGTAGTTTTGCAGCAAATGCGGCAAGGTTTACCAAAAAACCAGTTGTCCGAGCAGCCGAAAACAGTCAAAATTGAGGCACTACCGTCGGAATACGAACAAGTTTTAGAAACGTACCCGTTAACGCAACGAGAACTGGAAATTCTAGAGTTAATTGTCGCTGGATGTAGCAATGGGCAGATTGCCGAGAAACTATATATTACAGTTGGTACTGTGAAGACTCACGTTCGCAATATCTTAAATAAACTTTGTGCTGATGATCGTACTCAAGCTGCTGTTCGCGCCCTCCGTTCTGGTTTAGTGGCATAAAGTTGCTTTCTTTGGGAGAAACGCTCTCAAAAACGGACAACCATTAACAAAGTCCCTCACGCTTAAACGATGATCTCACGTCGTCTTTTGAGTGTGAATTCTTTTTAGTTAGCGAGTCCTCGAGCGTCAGGTTGTCCGTTTTTTAGTAGAGAAATAATGAAGCAGAAGAAAAATTTGAGCGCGTTTATTATGTAATACCAATTCCCTAAAACTTTGCTACACATCAAATACCCAGTAGGGGCGAACGGCTATTCGCCCCTACTGTATCTGTTGCCTAGGAAGTGGAGAATTGGTGTAAGAACTACATGGATATCTGACTTGTAGAAAAGACCTCACCTCTAACTCCTTGTCTACAAAAAATGCAAATTTCCCCTTATTCCACATTTTTAAAGTTTTACCAACCACTGAGAGTGCTAATTGCTGACAAATATAAATGTTAGCGTTTCATAATTTAAAGTTATAACTTACGATAGAAGAGATAAGAACTTGAAATTGATAATTTAGAAGTAACGGAAAAGAAAAAGCAAAAGTAGACTTATGAATATCATTGCTTGGATTGTTTTAGGTTTGATAGCAGGGGCGATCGGCAAAGCGATTTATCCTGGTCGTCAAGGCGGTGGCATGATTGCAACAATGATTTTAGGTATTATTGGTGCTTTTGTTGGCGGTACTTTAGTAACTTTGTTACAAACAGGGACACTTCAACTGACAACAGCGACTCTCAGTCCGATTGGTTTAGTTGTTGCTATTATTGGTGCAATAATTGCCATTTTCCTTTGGGGCTTGATGACTCGCCGCAGCACTATAGATTAATGGAATTTCTAGAAAATCAAAAACTCCACTAAGTGTTCAATGCATTTAGTGGAGTTTTTAAGTATTACTATGTTGATTATACAAAAGACGATTCCTGAGCATTCAGCCATAAACTATTAGCTATCAGCTAGAAAGACTTATATGATAACAGTTTTAATCTAAAAGTGTACACAATCCCTTTTGTCGCTAATTGCTAATTGCTGAAGTGCTGAATGCGTTACAACTATTCTAAAGCTTTTTTGACACCGTCCTTGATGTTCTCAACAGTATGAATAGCCTCAGCTTCTGCTTGTTTGCTTTTTCCCTCGATTTTGTCGTCTGGGTTACCAGTTACTTCACCAATAACCTCTTGAATTTTTCCTTCGATATTTTTAGCTGCGGCTTCTACTCTCTTTTCTATGCTCATATTATTAAATCTTGCAGCGACACTACACAACTATAATAACTCAAGTTTTCAGAGGCGACATGTGTGGTGCTTTGGGAATTGGGTACTGGTAGCTGGACTATAGAGCTTAACAGTCCCTTAATCATTATCTTCCCCATGACCTAATTTTCATCGTAATCGTAAATACCGTAATCCAATAAGTAGCAAAAAAATGCCGTAGAGCCTCTTCATTGTCTCACTACTAATAAATGGTAGGTTAGCAAACAGTGCTCCAAAAAGATTACCAACTATTAAACCAATAGCGATTAATAAAGCATGTTTAATATTCAAATTACCATTTTTACGGTAAACAATTGCTGCCAAAATACCGATAGGTAGAACTTGAGCACCAAGAGAAGTGCCAGTAGCAAATTTCTGATCCATACCCATCAGCAGTACCATTGCTGGTACCATCACCGCACCGCCACCAATACCAAACATCCCACCAGCAACGCCAGCAACTAAACCAATAAGTAACAATTGAATAAAAACATCAGACATAAAACTTCTGCTTTGTAGACGCTCAACGATTTGTATGTAAGCTGTTACGTATTGTTGCACAATTCCAACGTGAGGAACATCCTTTATGACAAAGAATCAAGGACCAATAGTCTTAACGTTTTGACTCTTGTGGAAAAGTTCACCTTTATTTAAATAGCAAATATCGTAACCCAATCAGCAATAAAAAAATACCGTAGAGTTTCTTCATTGTCTGACTACTGATAAACGATTGATTGGCAAACAGCGCCCCGAAAAGATTACCAACTACCAAGCCAATAGCGATGAGCAGAGCATATATGGGATTGAGCTTTCCGTTGTGATAGTAAACTATAGCTCCCAAAATGCCGATAGGCAGAATTTGAGCAGCTACAGAAGTCCCGGTAGCGAACTTCTGATCCATGCCCATCAGCAACACCATCGCTGGTACCATAATTGCACCGCCACCAATGCCAAACATCCCACCTGCGACGCCAGCAACTAAGCCGACAAGTAACAATTGAATAAATACATTAGACATAAAATCTTTGATTGTAAATACTAACAGGAGTGATTCTTGCTGACGGGAAAGTGAACGACTGTAGATTGTAGTGTTGTTCGCTCACGCTCTAGCTGGCTCGCCACTCTTCAGCCTTTACAAGTATTTCACAATTTAGATAGGACTACTATAAGATTGTTTCTTCCTAGAATGCAATACTAGGAATGATGAGCGCATAAATGGGGTAAGCAGAAGGTGTTAAAAACACTTTTAGTGATTGCCATTGGTTTCTTACCGTCCTTGTTCTCTTTATGGTTGATGCGTAAAAACCAGGCTAGGACACGTTCGCAGTTTAGGCGGGTAGCAATGAACTTTCCGGGTGGAGAGGTACGGCAAAATACCACGCCTGTTCCAAGCGATCGCTACTACTTAGAAGGAGTCGGCTACCTCATTGGCGACATCAGTTGCCGCTTCAATGCCCGATCTGGGGACTTACGCTGTGCTGTCAATCCCAGTGGCCCTTGTGAGGGTTGCCGTTATTATGAACCATAAGCAAAGTGTTGTGGCATTAAGATGTTCTGCCAAGACTTTGAGATAGTTTGCGTCCTGAACTCGTTCTGCGTAGTCTCCTAACCATTCAATTCCGACTACAGCACCAAGAATTCCACCTGCCATCGAAGCAATGGTATCAGTATCAGCCCCATCAGCAAACCCTGCTTCTACAAGACCGTGAAATGGATCGGCCGCATAGTGTGTTCCTTGTGCGGATAGTCCAAATGCGATCGCAAGTTTTGGCTAAATGCAGTATTTACCTCGATGAACTCCATTGCGTTATACTCAATGGCTTCTTCCTCTGTATCCATAACTTCCGTTTCCAGCACTCTTTCTATAGTCATTTTCAACCCAAGAGGGCGCAGGGTAACACTTTTGGCAATTTCCAACTCCGTGCCTCCGTACCTCCTGACTCCCCATCTTTATTTTTTACATCGAGTATGAGAGATCCATTTAGATTTTGGGAATACTAAATCCATCACTAGAATTAACAGAATTGGGTCGATGTCTAAAGACGGTAATAATCTTATGTCTAAAAATACAGTTCCCTTGCAACCATCTGTAGAGTATCTTCAGACAGATAACCATGAAATAATTACCCATGATTCACAAGCCGAAATGCGTGTGCCACAGAATCAGGAAGACTTTTTCTTGGATGCATCTAGGTTGCTACAGCTTGGAGTTCAACAACAGCAGGCGGGGAAATTACCGGATGCAATCCAGTCATTTCAAGAATCTTTGGCACTCTTTCAGGCAATTGGAGACCTTCACAGACAGGCGCAGACGCTTTCTTGTCTGGCAATGACAGTTTATACTTTGGGAGATTACAAGAGTGTCATCTCCCACTCACAGCAATGTTTATCTTTGATAAAAGATACGCCTGACTTGCAGATGCAGATGCAGGCACTTTCCCATTTAGGTAATGCCTACCGTCACTTAAGTGAGTACAACAAAGCAATTGAGCATCTACAAGAGTGTTTGAAAATAACGCTGCAACTCCAAGACATGCGGAGTCAGCTGGCTGCCCTGAATAATCTTGGATTGGTTTACAAAAGCTTGGGAGATTTCTCACAAGCGATCAATCTGAAGGAGCAAAGTTTAGAAATTGTCCGAAAACTACAAGATAATTGGAGTGAGGAACTGGTACTAAAAAATCTTGGCAATTCTTGGTATGCTTTGGGCGATCGCGTCAAAGCAATCGCCTGTTATGAAGAATGCGTCAAAATATCACGTTCACTCAAAAACCACCGCACTACAGTACAAGTCCTGAAGAATTTGGCTAATGCTTGCTATGGTTTGGAGGATTACACTAAAGCGATTATGTATTATGAGGAACGGTTAAAATTGGCTAGGGAAATTGGAGACAAGCGTAGTGAAGAACAGTCCTTAACCAGTTTAGGAATTGCTTGTGAAACTGCGGGTAATCATAACGAAGCAATTCAATACTATGAAGCAAGTTTGGAGTTAGCTAGAGAACTTCATGATCCTGTCAGTGAAGAACAAGCCCTGACTAAGCTGAAAGATGCTTGTAATGCCTTAGGTGATTACACTAGATCGAAGGAATATCAGTAGTGTTAGGAGACGCCGTTCTTTGAACAGGAAGAGGTATTGGTAACTTTATCGAGGTTGGCGGAAAATTAGCATAATTTATAGTACTCTCTACTTAGAGGGCAATTGTGCATTACACTTTATCTTAGGCGCAATCTCAACCCAAGAGCTTCCGCTATTTTATGCGGGGGAGTGTCAAGTTAGTATCCCAATTTTCATGAGTAGCGAAAACCAACTCAGCCTCTTCGAGGAATCAAACTTCGAGCAAAAAGATTTGATTCCTAAAAACGCCAAAATTCCTATTCCCCCAGGAAGCTATGCCAATCTGACCGAATTGGCACAGCATTGTAACCAGTGCCACCGCTGTGGACTGGGAGACACTCGGCGAAATGCTGTTGTTGAACGGGGTAACCCTAAAGCACTTATCATGATTGTCGGGGAAGGGCCAGGTCAAAACGAAGACGAAACTGGGCAACCCTTTGTTGGCAAAGCAGGACAGTTGCTTGATAAGATTTTGGCTTCAGTGAAATTAGATACTGACCGTGATGTCTACATCTGTAACACTGTCAAATGCCGTCCGCCCGAGAACCGAGTTCCCTCTACAGAAGAAATGGCGGCTTGCAAACCCTATTTGCTAGAACAAATTCGCCTGGTTGACCCAAAAATCATTCTTTTGACTGGTGCAACTGCTGTAAAAGATTTGACTGGCGATAAGCGAGGAATTACTAAGATTCGCGGACAGTGGATGGAGTGGGAAGGTCGATTGTGTATGCCAATTCTGCACCCTTCTTACTTACTGCGGAATCCTTCTCGCGAACAAGGTAGTCCGAAGTGGTTAATGTGGCAAGATATACAAGCAGTACGTGCTAAGTTTGATGAAATCAGCAACACCTAACTAATACAGGATGTCTGGTAACCCCGAAGTATTGAGCGTGCCATGCCAGATTTCGGATTGCCCAACTAGTAGCTAGCAGAAAGTCAGTTTATCTTGTCAAGAATTTGATTCCAAAACCTAAAATCGCACGCTTCCGGCTTGGCAATCTCCTAACCAGGTATTAACTGCTTGGGCAATGACACCGTTACTACTCTCGCGTGGCGGGGTTGGCGGCTCATTGGCTGGATAGTGACCAATTTGAGAATACATTGTTACCAAACGCCAACCACTCTTTGTTTTTGTCAAAAAAAGCCAGTGGAACTGCTGTAATTGTACAGCTTTGCGTTTTACATACAGGCGTTCTAAAGTTGTAAAAAAGACTTGCTCAACTTTTTCTGAAGCGGAGGAATTATTTTTTGATACATCTGAACTATATCCCCCTGGGTTGAGAGGTAGAGGCGCAAATTCGGGCTTTCCTGCCACTAACATATAACTGTAAACATCAGTTGGTCTGCTTAATCGACGGGCGCGTTGACTGACTCGATTGGCATAGTTAGGTAAATCCCGCAGAAGCTGAGTTGTTAATATTTCTATAGTTTGGTCAGAGCAAGAAGATTTTACCTCCGTTCCAGATTGTGGAAGCCGTCGTTGAGAGTTCTTTCTGGTGACACCGCTTTGTGTTGGTGGAGAGTTACTTTGAGTTTGTTCTTGACTTGAAACTGGGAACGAGAGCAACAGCCATATACTCCAACAAAAAAGCCACAAGCCATAATTTCTCTGGTTGACTTTTGACTTCATGTCACTGCTGCTAACTCCTCACAAATTTTCTTCCAAGCCAACTGTGGATCGGGTGCAGCAGTAATCGGACGCCCAATAACGAGGTAATCTGCCCCTGCTTTCAGTGCTTGGCTAGGTGTGAGCGATCGCTTTTGATCGCCTACATCAGCCCAGGTTGGTCTTACCCCCGGACAAACTAGCAGAAAGTCATCCCGACAAGTTTGCCGCAAGAGTGCTACCTCTTGAGGTGAACAAACCACCCCATCCAACCCCATCTCTTGAGCCATCAGCGCCATTTCTAAAGCATATTCTGGCAATTCTAGAGGAATTTTTAAATCAAACGCCAGTTGTCTGGAAGAAATGCTTGTTAATAGCGAAATTGCAATTAACTTTGGCGGTTTTATCCCGACAATGACAGCTTCTTCATGCACTGCTTCTGTTGCTGCCTTTAATGCCTCTCTACCACATGTGGCATGAATTGTCAATAAATCTACACCGTAACGAGCTGCCGAACGGCAAGCACTTTTAACAGTGTTGGGAATATCGTGAAACTTTAAATCCAGGAAAATGTGCTTAGATTTGGATTTTAACACCTCAAGAACTTGTGGTCCGTGACTCACGAACAACTCTAAGCCAACTTTCCAGAAGTTGACTGCCGATAACTCTTCGACAAGAGCGATCGCTTTTTCTATTGAAGACACATCTAAGGGAACAATAATCCGCTCCATTGTATTCATAATCAGTGGTTAGTGGTTTGTGGGTAGTAAGGGCGGGTTTAATCGAGTAACTTGTGAGTAAAAACGAACAATCCTGGCAAGGAGCGCCCGTACAGTTCTTAGTTGTTAGTGAGTCGTGGGAATTTCCTATTACTAAGTAATATTTTTGACAATTTATCCCGAACAACTAACTAACAACCAACTAACTAATAACAATATTGTTATTAGTTACAACTAACAACGCTCAACTGTACGGGAGGGTTTCACACTACGAGTTATACAAATTAAACCCACCGCAACTAACATCATTATGGTACAAGTCTGACAAACTTATTTTTGCCCACTTGCAAAACTCGTTCATACAATTCATGAGGACTCTGAAAAGTTGTTTCCACATCAGTTATGCGATCGCCATTGAGTCGCACACCATTTTCTTGAATTTTCCGTCTACCTTCAGAATTGCTTTTGCACAAGCCAGTTGCACTCAGAAGGTATGACAACTTAGATGGAAACGGCACTCCTGAAAGTGAGAATTCCGGGACTGAACCCCCTTCAATCTCAGAAACCGCTTTTAAGCCATAGTACTGTGTTACGATGTCTTGCGCTAGCAGTTTTTGGCGATCGCGTGCATTTTCTGGAAGCTTGTCCAATGGTTTATCTGTCAGTAATTCAAAATACGTTTCCAAGAGATGATCAGGAGTTTGCTGTACTTTCTGATACATCTGAAACGGATGCTCTGATAAGCCGACATAATTACCTAAAGACTTGGACATTTTTTGTACGCCGTCAGTACCAATTAAAATTGGAAGTAGCAAACCAAACTGCGGCTTTTTGCCAAAATGGCGCTGTAAATCTCGTCCCACAGCAATGTTAAATTTCTGATCGGTACCTCCTAATTCCACATCAGCATCAACAGCAACAGAGTCATAACCTTGCATCAATGGATACAAAAATTCATGAAGAAAAATTGGATTTTCGGTTCGATAGCGTTCAGCGAATCCCTCCTTGGCAAGCATTTGTCCTACTGTCATTGTGGAGAGTAAATTTAAAATTTTACTTAAATCTAATTGAGAGAGCCATTCAGAGTTATGACGTATCTCTAATCTTCCAGGTGTGTCAAAATCGAGTATAGGTCGCACTTGGTTAAGATAAGTCTGAGCATTTTGTGCTACATCTTTTTCTGAAAGTTGACGGCGTACCTCAGATTTACCTGTCGGATCACCAATGCGAGCAGTAAAATCACCGATAATTAAGACTGCTATATGACCAGCATCTTGAAAAGCTCGCAGTTTGCGTACTGGTATGCTATGACCGAGGTGGATATCAGCACCTGTAGGGTCAATTCCCAATTTGACTCGCAACGGTCGCTCAGTTGTCGTAATCCGTTTTTCTAAACTTTCAGTTTCACTATCGGAATCTGTTGGTTGTGGGAAAATTTCTACAACACCGCGACGTAGCCAAGACAAATTTTGCGTCATACTAAGAGATTGACTGTTAACTATGCTTTGCACTGTAGAATTTGGGTTGGTTTTGGTCACTGGCAATTTGTCGTATTTTGCATCTGCCGAACTTATATAATTGCAAAAAATCAACCACCTTGCTAAGCCGAAGATACACTTATATTTTTTACAAGTGAGGAAGTGAATCGCCGTGTCGTCTAGGACTTTTGAAGATAAGCAGCCACAACCTCAAGCTCAAGATGGTTTTGAGTTTTTGAAAGGAGTTGGTCAGGTAGCTGGCGGTACATTGCTATCGCTCACGATGCTGGCAAGCTCTATTGTCGCCGGAGGACTTGTTGGTTTAGCCGTTAGTTTTCGTAACCTGCCAGATGTCAGACAGCTGCGTAACTTCTTTCCGTCAGAAACAACATACATTTATGACGTTAAGGGTAAACTGTTAGCTAGTATCCACGGGGAAGCCAATCGAGAAGTCATACCCTTGGATAGAATTTCTCCAGAACTCAAGCGGGCAGTCTTGGCGAGTGAAGATAGTGATTTTTTCACTCACCATGGTATTAACCCCAAAGGCGTCGGGCGTGCTTTGCTCACTAACTCGGCAGCAGGTGGCGTAAAAGAGGGTGGTTCAACCGTTACCATGCAGTTGGTCAAAAACCTGTTTTTGTCTCACAGGCGTGAATTTACCCGCAAGATAGCAGAGGGAGTACTGGCAATTCGCTTGGAGCAAATTCTCCCTAAAGATCAAATTTTGGAAATGTACCTCAATCAAGTGTATTGGGGTCATAACAATTATGGCGTGCAAACTGCAGCACGCAGTTACTTCAATAAGTCGGCTGAAAATTTAAACTTGGCTGAGTCAGCAATGATGGCGGGTTTAATCCAAGCACCAGAAGAATATAGCCCGTTTGTGAGCATGCCTAAGGCAAAACAGCAACAAAAGCAAGTTTTGGGGCGGATGCTGAGTTTGGGGTGGATTACACAGAAAGAGTACGATAACGCCCTCGAACAAAAAATCAAACTTGGGAAAGTGAGGTCGTTTCAAGGTAGTGCCCTACCTTATGTCACAAATGCTGTGTCGCAAGAGTTGGCGAAGAAGTTTGGTCGTGAAGCACTGCTTAAAGGTGGGATGCGGGTACAAACTACGGTTGATAACGACTTCCAAGATATGGCAGAAGAAACCGTAAAAACCTGGCATGAAAGGCTACTGGGCGAAGGATTGTATAAGAATCAAATTGCCCTAGTCGCCATCGATCCCCGCACTCATTTTATCAAAGCACTGGTGGGTGGGATCGATGCGAAAACGAGCGAGTTTAATCGGGCAATTCAATCTCAAAGGCAGCCGGGATCTTCTTTTAAGCCGATCGTTTACTATACTGCGTTTGCCACTGGGAAGTACGATACAGACACAACGATTGTTGATGGCCCTGTCGGCTATCGAGACGGTAATGGTTGGTATTATCCGAAAAACTACGATAATACGTTTGGTGGAGCAATGTCCATTCGTTATGCGATCGAGCAATCTCGCAACATCCCTGTGATCAAGGTTGGTAAGGCTATAGGGATGAATAAAGTGGTAGAAACTGCTCGCACCTTGGGAATTACGAGTCCAATGGAACCCGTGACTTCTTTACCTCTAGGCGCGATCGGTGTCACACCTCTGGAAATGGCGAGTGCTTATGCCACTTTTGCCAATTATGGTTGGCAGTCTCCGGCAACTATGATTGTCCGCGTCACTGATAGTAGTGGCAATGTATTGCTAGATAACACGCCCAAACCTCAACTCGTTCTCGATCCTTGGGCTTCGGCAGAAATTATCAGTGCGATGCAGTCTGTCATTAATCAGGGTACTGGTAAACATGCCGCATTAGATCGCCCTGCTGCTGGTAAGACAGGAACAACTTCTTCAGAAAAGGATATTTGGTTTATCGGCACCGTGCCACAGTTGACAACTGCTGTTTGGGTAGGTAGGGACGATAACAAAACCTTATCTCACGGTGCGACGGGTGGCATTTTGGTAGCTCCCGTTTGGCGCGATTTCATGCAGAAGGCGCTCAAAGGTGTTCCTGTAGAGTACTTTAAGTCGCCTTCCCAGTTTCACCGCCCTAAATCAAGTTAGTGTGAGGAGTTAGGAGTTAGGAATAAAAACTCCCTGCCTCGTGTACGGGCGGGTTTAACAGGATGTTGCGTTGATTCATTCGTTATCTCAATTAAACCCGCCCCTCGTGTACGGGCGGGTTTAACAGGATGTTGCGTTGATTCATTCGTTATCTCAATTAAACCCGCCCCTACTTTAACGCTGTTCTTCTAACTCGGTTTTCATCCTCTGTAGGGTCATTTGCATTTGATCGAACATTTGTTGAGGAGTAACGCTAAACTGACTCAATTGTGTTTTAATCTGTTCTACTGTCATTTGCGCCATGAAATCTTCTGATAACTCAAAACGCTTCATAAAAATACGATAGCGCTCCATCATTTCTTCCATTTGCTCAATAAACAGCTTTTTACCCTCACGGTCAAATTTGCCGTAATTATTACCAAGTCTCAACAGTGCTTGATAATCCTCAAACAACTGCTTTGCTTCTTGCTGTACAATCTCAGAATCAAAGAATCCCATTTTGCTTCTCTTCCACTGAGTCGTTATACTCAGCAGCTCTCTTTCTTAACTTTAGCCTCTAGTTTTATTTTAGTATTTTAGTCTAAGGAACCAATATAAGGAATCAGCTTCGTTTTTGGTACGTTTTTACAGTAATTTCAACCCTTGACTTGGTAGCATTTGTTGGGATATTGAAGATATGAGCGCTAATTCTGGTGACTAGTACTGCGATCGCGGAATTAAAAATTCGTCTTGGAAAGTTAAGCTATATAGAGGTTGCATGTCCGGGTTTCCCTCCTTTGCAAACTTTGGGGAAGGAAACCGAGGCGCGCAAAATTTCCGCAAAATTAAAAAGGCTTGATATGCCTGTAGCAACCAATTTCAAATGGTAGCTTCATTTCCGCGTCCCTTTTTACCAACTACCAGGCATTACACATGCGCGACGGCGCGCAACTTGGATTGCATATACAAATCATTTAGGATAGTTATAGGTTTTTGATAATTGTGGAAGATGTGGTAATGGGAATATGTTGAATCAGCAAAAAAATCGCAGCATTGCCGCAATTTTAGCTTTGTCAGGCACGTTGACAATTTCAGGGTTACATAAGTTTTATTTGGGACAGCCATTCTGGGGTCTATTATACGTCTTACTTTCTTGGACACCCATTCCCAAGGTCGCAAGTGCTATTGAGGCAGTTTGGTATCTAGCCCAAGATGAAGAAACTTTTGACCGGAATTTTAATCTGGGGAAAAAAGCATCGAGGAACTTGCAGCAAGGGGCTCTTCAGGTAGGGGACTTCGCAGACGCCTTACGTGAGTTAGATGCACTCCGTCAGGATGGACTGATTTCTGAGTATGAATTTGAACAAAAACGCCGCCAGATGTTAGACCAAATTTCTTAAAGTGAGTAACGAAGGTGAAAAATTGGCGATCTTTGAACCCCAAGTTGCAAAAATTGCGTTCTCAACTCCTCAACGACCCTTACTACCGACTACAATCAGGAGAAGAAATTGCGATCGCTGCCGAACTTGGTATTCGTATTGATGCAAATCATGCAACTGTAGATGATTGGTTGCGCTTACCTGGGTTATCAATTCATCAAGCGCGATCGCTTGTGGAACTTTCTCATGCAGGGCTAAAGTTTTACTGTATTGAAGATATAGCGGCAGCTTTAAGTATGCCTGCCTCTAGGCTGGAACCCCTCAAGCCGATTCTCAATTTTAGTTATTATGACGATGAATCTCTAGATCGCCCTAACCATTTAATTAATCCTAATACGGCAACAGTTGAAAGTCTTACAAAAGTACCGTTTATTCATTTATCACTTGCACAAGCAGTAGTGCAAAATCGCTTATCCTCTGGCCCTTTCCGTAACTTAGTCGATTTCCAGCAACGACTGAATATTTCTGGAGAAGCGATCGCTCAGATCATGTATTATCTGCGGTTTTGAAGGCTAAAAAATCAAACCTTAACTCATTCAAGTTAACAATCTTAAAGAAATCTAAATAGCAAGGTTTATAAAGATGAAAGTTAACATGCTAAATATTTATGAGTTAAGCATTGACATCTTGGGCAAAGTATGCTATTTAAATAACGAGTAAACATTCAATCAGACGAAAGTCACTCATCAAAAACCATTAAATCAATTTTTACCAGCTACCGAATTCATGAGTATGGTTTTTAATGAGCGAATGAGCAATTTTTTCTATCCCAGCCATGTGGGATTTTGAGCTGTACTGTCAAAGCGGTTACTGGTTTTAAATAGTTCGTACTGGCCTGTTGCGGCAACCTTGGCAGTTTTCCCAAGTAACGCTGCAACTTGTGCTTGACTCATGGGCTGGAATGTACGCGCTGCTTCAAAGGCCTGGTTAAGGATTTCCATGCTATCAATACCTGTAATCACCGTTGAAGTTGGCAGATTCATTGCATAGTGAAGGCATTCAATCGGTTTAACCGTATTACTTTTTAGAATAATTTGATCGCCCATTGATTTCATCCCCAGTACACCGATTTTGTTCTGTACTAATTTAGGTAGGACTGTGCGTTCAAAACTCCGAAAATGAGCATCCATGACGTTGAGTGGCATCTGGACAGTGTCAAAGTGGAAATTATTTTTGGCTGCAACTTCTAGCATTCGGAGGTGAACTAAGGGATCTTTATGTCCTGTAAAGCCAATATAGCGAACCTTACCTGCCTTTTTCGCTTCTAGCATTGCCTCTGCTGCACCACCAGGGGCGAATATACGATCTGGATCTTCTAGGCGAATGACTTCATGGAATTGCATGAGATCCACATGGTCTGTCTGTAGGCGTTGGAGAGACTCGTCAATCTGCTTGGCAGCAGCGGCCTTAGTGCGACCGTCGATCTTAGTCATCAAAAAAACTTTTTGGCGGTAGCCATCCTGAAGTGCTTTACCCATTCGCATCTCGCTACCCCCATTGTGATAATCCCAGCTGTTATCCATGAAGGTAATGCCACGGTCGATCGCACTGCGGATAATCTTAATGCTTTCAAGTTCATCTTTCTGTCTGCCAATATGGTGACCGCCCAAGCCGATCGCAGAAATTTTTTCGTTTGTACTTCCCAGAATCCGATAAATCATCTCACCGCTTCTGGTCGTTTGTTGGGACTGAGAAGGTTCGTTTGCAGCTGCTCGTTGACTAAGTAAACTCTCTGAAGCTGCCAGCCCTACAGCTAAACCCGAAATAGAAGCGGTTTTGAGGAAATCTCGTCTTCTGAAGTTCACAACGTGTCTCCTTCTGAACTGTTCGTTAATGGTGTTTTCTCATAACCATCTTCTATCTCTAAGCTTGCAGCTACATCAATCCAATGGTGTACTTGATATTGTTTCTTTATCTACCTAAAGGTAACAGGACTGACGCACAGAAGGAAGAGTGAAAGTACACGACGGAAATTCTGCATATCCTAAACAGGACTGGATGAAGCCTACACCATACTGCTCCTGTTTGTGTAAAATCTGTCACATAAAACCCATTCGATTGAGAGGCCAAAAGCGAAACACTGCCCGACCAATAATATTTTTTCTCGGTAAAAAGCCCCAGTAGCGGGAGTCGTTACTATCATTGCGGTTATCTCCCATAACAAAAAATTCGTCAGTAGGAACTTGCCGCCCTTCCATTGGTAAAGCAGGTGGTTCGGCGATGTAGTCTTCTTGTAGCGGTTGACCGTTAAGATAAACTTTGCCACCACTAATGCTAACTATCTCTCCCGGTTTGCCAATGATACGCTTGATAAAAGCTTGGTCTTTATGATATCCCCGGTGTTGCAGTTCTGCTGGTGGCTGAAAAACGACAATATCGTCCAACTCTGGAGGGTGAAAAAAGTAGGAGATTTTTTCCACTACTAAACGATCGCCAATATGTAAGGTTGGCAACATAGAATCTGACGGAATGTAGCGGGGTTCGGCAATAAAAGACCTAATCAAAAACGCTAAGCATAGGGCGATTGCGATTAGAGTTAGATTCTCTTGCCATACCCGCGATACCCGCGATGATACATTCGCTTCTTTTGCATCACTTTGCTGAGGAGTCATAAAAATTGTAGCCCGATTGAAAAGTTAAACAAATACTTTAGTCATGGTATAGCCAAAACCCTTTTCCACAATTCTCAGTCAAAATTAAGTAATTAGGCAGAACATAGAGCGATCGCCTACAATCAACCCCACTTCTCCACAACAAGCGAGCGCATATCCTAAAAGTTTGTCCCGAACAACATTAGGAAAGACGTTTGCATTTGTCTACTCACTTTTGGCGTTGCAATCAAGATAAACGCGATCCACGTTCGTGTGGATGAGAGGACAGAGGCATTAATAATCTTGGCAGGTGACCAGGACGAACTTGAGATAATAGTAACTAAGCTTGGGAAAGTAGTTTATGACGAAGCCGAACTTCAACGTGATGAGTAATATCATGTTCGTTTGAACACTTATAATAACGATATATTAACTATAGGCAAAAAGCGCCTTCCATAAGTGGAAGGCGCTTTTG
>JAQYWN010000585.1 GCA_029379265.1 Rhizonema sp. NSF051 | reverse complement strand
GCTACCAAAAAAGAAAAACAATATTGCAGAATAAAATTAAATAAGCTATTATATTTTGTAATGAAACAACCACGAAGGGGAGAAATAGAATGTCAGACTTAGTATTTGCTGATTCACCACCATCTCAAAATGGAACTTCAAAATTAGCTAAAAGTGGCAAGAAAAAAACAGCGGCGATCTCTTCTGCGATTCCTAACGAAACATTCTTAGAAATAGAGCGTGTCGATGCAAAGATTGGTGCAGGGTTTAGTGCCAAGTTGCTCGCAGCGATCGCACTTCAGGCTAACGAATTACAAGCAATAGTCAACGAATCTGAGCAAATAGAGTACATCCTTAAAATGTCTACAGAACACGCGGAACAGACAGGACGCGAGAAAGGACGCCAAAAAGCCGAAAGAGAAATTAGAGATTCTCGTATAGCTAAACTTCACCAAGAAGCCGGAGTATTTATGAGCAATTTTGAAGATTACTTCAATGGATTTTTAAAGTTGGGTTTACCGTTTGGAACAGCAGTAACAATGGTAAAAAGTGCAGCAGAACAGCACTACATAGACTTAGAAGTAACTAAATCTGGTGACAGCTTTGAATATGAATGGAATTTTACATTAAATCAGGAGGCACAGTAATGCAAGTTGTAGTTTCTTCTTGGAACATGTCTGGATATGGGAACAAAACACCAGGGATGAATGAAAAATATCGCGAAATAGAAGCACTTTGTCGGAAGTTTCATTTACCCAATCCAACATTTGATGATCAAGTGCATTCCCATGGAGTAACATACAAAATCTACGCATCTGAACGCATATTGAATCACATGAAACCAATTTGGTACTCAGATTTTGATGAGGATTAATTAACATGCATACTCCTGACGAGATTATTGAACTAGCTCGTCGCTCTCAATCAATAACTCGGCTTACAGAAGATATCCAACACCAAGTGAGTCGAGTTTCCTTAGAAGAACAGCAGAAATTCCAAAGCGCGATCGCCGACCTAGACGCAACTCGAACCAAAGAGATATTTCAAATCATTGAAACAGCTACCGAGGAGAAGGCTACTATGCGTGAAATTCTAAAAAGAATTGCCGATTATCTACTACCACAGCCAGCATTTGAAACACCGTTAGGATTTGCAAACGAATCGCCATTCGTAACAGCACAAATTTTGTTGGAACAGTTTGGAACATTTACACCAACACGCCAAGAGTTTGAATCTTGGCAGAATCGCCGAATTGCTTTTAGTAGATTACGAGCGGCTGGTGTGGAACTCATTCGCAAAACAATAGGTATCTAAAATGCAACAGCGTATCGTTAAATATAATTACGGTTTATATGATCCAGACAAACACACTGGATTTATCAATATATTTGATGAAAATTTTTACGTCTGCACTCGGTGGAGAGACGGCGAATTAATTGAAGTAATTGATCTTCCTGAGGACTCTACAGAATATTTCTTAACTTGGTATGACAAGCTTAAGCGCTGGGATTATGCTCCAAAGTGGAACGTTGACTTAATTAAGGATTTTTGGCAACACAAAGATGGCGGAATTCTTTGGTTGGAAGACATCGGCATTGAGATAATGCAAAGCGGAGATCGCATCCGGCAAGTAGACGGTGATTGGTTTGATGTCCCGCATCGAGTTAAGGTAGAGAATTTTAAAAATTTGTCATTATTAGGAATTTAGTATGTTTAAACAATTGGTTCAAGCTGGTTCTGATGCCTTCTTCGCTCTTGTTTCACCGAGCGTTTCTCGTAACCTCGGTACTGGAAAAGCTGTGTGGAATGCATCAGATAAAATGGCAAGGATGTTTCCAATCACCATTCAAACTTCTGGAGAAATAACAGAAGGAACAATTGCAGCAATGCAAGAAAATGCAAAAAAAATGACTGAACAAGCAAAACTTTGGACTGATTACTCTGGTGCTGCATCAGAATATGTTCAAGGATACGCTGAAACAGTTGTTGCTAAAAGCAGTGTTGGTGTTGCAATGGCAGGCGCAAGGACAATGATCGCTGAAGCGGAAAAAGACTTAGGGTTTGCTGTTATTGATGCTGAAATGAAGATTCGTAAATCTCATAAACAAATGGCGCAAGCTCAAGCAAAACTTTCAATGCCAGACATGCTTCATGCTGCTATTTACGCTCCAGCACAACATAATAAAAATACTGATGGGGGATTAGTGGGACGATATAACGAAAAAATGGCTGCTTGAGTTATGCCAAAATCTACATCAACTTGCCGCTAATTTTCTAATTAGCGGCAAGTTTGTTGCGTTTTTAAATATATCTGCTACTATAAAATTAAGTTAACCACGAAGAGAGAGAGCAAATGTCACTGGGAAAATTAATCTATTACGCTAATATTTCAGCAATTGGAATAGGACTGTCAACCATTGTTACGAACTTTATCCCTTATGGTGTCGGCTTTGCTGCGATCGCAGCACTAGTCTTTGCCGTGTTATTAGTACTGGAAAAAACACCAGAGATTACTGCCAAAAAAGTAGTACTAATGTTGTCCCTTGCAATATCAGTATTTGGTATTGCGATTAGCTTTTAAGGGGCAAATAAAATGGAAAAAGTAAGCGTTACCAAAGCAGATTTATCTCAAGCGATAGGTATGGGAATTGGCACCTGTCTTCTTGTACTCACTACGACAGGAGCATTGATTAACACACACGGTATTCGCCATGTTAAACCTTGGAAATTGGCAGCGGCGATCGCTTTAATAGGACTAGGTGCAGTAGGAGCAAAACAAGGTAAAGAATTAGATGAAAAATTATACAAAAGACGTAGTTCTGATGTCGCCAAAATTGCATCTTTCGACATGGATAATGAACAGCATTTACACCAACTCGAAGCACAGGCACAGATGGCTCAAGTTGTACAAGCAGCAAAATCTATACAGCCATACGTAGAACAACTTAAACAACTTCGAGAGTCTGGTGTTCCATTTGCTTATCTCGCCAGCATGGCAACTGGCGAAGGAATCCAAGGAATTATTCGATACGAAGCAATGCGAGAGGCACACGATGAGCAAATCCGCATTGAACAAACGATGCTTCCCCAGCAGCAAGTAGTAGTTCAGCAAGAGCAACACCAAGAAATACACCAAGTAGTGCTGCCTGAAAACGCTACGCGAATTCTGCGAGTGGCAGAGCTACCAAAGATTCAACTGAGTTTAGATTGGGAGAAATCATTAGAAGCGCCCAACATCATTCGTGAGATTTTTTCTTTACCATCAGGCATCGACAAACTTAAAGCTTTTGAATCTGAACTTGCCCTGGAGTTTGGACAGAATATTATTTGCGGTGTTGCTGGGGCAGGGCAAATTTTTGTGGAAATCCCAAGAAGCGATCGGGTCTTTCCTCAAGTACCCGACCAGCAATGGGAACAAGGAGGAGCAAAGATAATCCTTGGTGAAAATACTAAAGGACAAGTGGCACTGGATTTAACTTCTGATATTAGCCCACACCTGCTGATTGGTGGAATGACTCGCCAGGGTAAAACTATGTCAGTGCTTTACCCAATCGTTTACAGCTTGCTAAAGCAAGGATGCGAAGTCATAGTGGTTGGAGGCAAAGTTAAAGATTATGAGTATTTGATTGATAATCATGGGCTGAAATTTGAGGATAATGAATTTGCCCATGTCTATGCTGCTGACTTTGCTAGAGAGTGTGATGTTCAACGCAAATTCTCTACTGAACAATTAAAATCAGTTCAGAGACGAGTATTGGTGATTGATGAATATTCCTCGACAGTCAGGGCAACTTACAAAGAGGCTCAACGACTAGTCGAACGAATGAGCAACGACAACGGCGAACCATTAAAGCCTGCTGAACGAAAGAGATTCATTGCTCAAATGGTGGAAGAATACGATCAAAATCTTAGCGAAATTGGTCGCATAGGTGGAGGCATAAAACGACACCTGGTTATTGCGACACAAAGAACAGCATTACGCAGCGATCGCGACCCAGACGGTATTCCAACCACAGTTAGGGCAAATTTAGCAGCAAGAATCGCGGTTCGCTGTCGTGACTCAACCGAAGGCGACATGATTTTGGGATGTGATGGAAATATTGCAGCAGGTCTACTAGGCAAAGGTGATGCTTATTTAGTCGCAAACGATGTATCAGAAAGATATCAAGGTTACTGCATTCCTCAAGCATTTTAATGAAGATTTTGCAAATATATTTCACTTGCCCTGATTTTTCGGGGCATTTTTGTTAATGTTGTAAAATGCAACACCGCGAAGAGAATATGCAACAGCACTTTTGTTTGAGCTATTTTGCAGGTATTGGCGGTTTTAGCCTTGGGGCTAAGGCGGTAAATTATGCAACACTAGGCGTTGAATGGATACCAGAGTTATCTGAAATCTACGATAAAAATGTCGGCGATATAGTGGTAGCAGACATCGCCAAGTTAAATCCATGTTCGCTAGATATTCCGACCTTAAGCGATCGCCACCGCAACAACACAAAATTAGTCTGGCAGATTTCACCGCCATGCCAGGAGTTCTCAGTAGCAAACACCAAGCGCGATATTACTTCAATCAGAGCAAATATTTTGGAAGCTTGCTACTCTCATGTCGAAGTTCTCCAAGCTGATGTAATTATTTTAGAAAATGTGCGCGGTTACCGCAGCGCCAAGGTGTACAAAGATTTCTGCGACGTACTTAGAATATTGGATTACCAAGTTACTGACAGTATTATCAATGCTGCTGACTTTGGAGTGCCACAGAGTCGTGATCGCCTCATCATGTTAGCGGTAAAAAATGGCGAATCGATGCCTAAACTTACACCGACTCTCTCACAAAATAATTGGATTGGTTGGCATGAGGCAGTAAAAGATTTATTAGATACCTTACACGAATCTCAACTTACGGCGAATCAGCAAAAAGTTGCTAAGACTAACTCAATAGTTCAGCGTGTTGGATATTACAACGGTAAACCTAATGTTAGAGAAGCAAGTAAGCCTTGTTGGACAATCCGCGCTCATCTTGCTGATGATGGCAAAGGCAATGGACGAAATAAATTTATCGACTGTATTCTTGAGAATTCTGAGGTGCGATCGCTTTCCGTGCAAGCACTAGCTAGACTCCAAAGTTTCCCTGATGATTTTCAATGGACTGGTGTAAATTCTCTTGATGTTCGTGGCATTGGTAACAGTGTTCCACCTCTACTTGCTCAAAAAATATGTGAGGCGATTGCATGATTTCTGTCATCATCGCGGCATACAATGCTGAGAAGTTTTTGCCCCAAGCTATCGAAAGTATTTTGGCTCAAACTTTTATAAAATTTGAACTGATAATTGTCAATGATGGTAGTAGAGATCGCACCAAAGAAATCATTGAGAGTTACATGGTGAACTACCCACACTGACTTTGCAGTACAGTGTGGGCTTCTGACATTCGTTGAA
>JAQYWN010000584.1 GCA_029379265.1 Rhizonema sp. NSF051 | reverse complement strand
ATTCAATGCTAATTACAATGCCTTGAATATTTTTTAAACTTCAGTAAACTAATTTTCAGAAAGAATAGTATCCACATACTTCTTTTTGGTGGATATAGTAAAAACGGTCTTCCTCAAAGCTAACTATCTTGATATGCTGGTCATAGGGATATCTAAAGCTGGAAAGATAACCATAAACTTTCCTATCTTTTAGTTGAAACAAATATTCACCATGTTCCGTAGGCATTCTAGCAAAATACTGGATAGTCATATATGTTCTTGTGTTTTATGCTTGCATACTTATTATCTCTCATAAACGCAAAGTAATTCAATCAATATCAAATTCAAAACGAAAATGAGAAAACTTAAAAATATAACAAACGCAGAACAATTAAGTTTCAATTTCGAGTGTACATCAAATAATCAAAATACATCTCCAACAATAATCTCAAAAGCTTTCATTACGCCTACAGTCGTATTTGATACATATTGGAGATTCGCAGCTGAACGACAGAACATATTCTTCAAAAGTTCGTCATGCCGGGACCTGGAGCGCTTGATGGTATCCGCAAATGTTTTCTCGAGCTTGGTAGTCTTAAAGAAGCAGAGATCATTCAATTCATGGCAGACAATCAAGAGGCAGAATTTGAGCGCCTGGGACTTAATTTTCAGTCTTTATGGGGTCGTCGGTTACAACTAATTGATTGCCAAAATCTATTCTGTGAAGTGGATAAATATGCTCGAATTAAACACCCCGAAATATCCGGAATATCAGGTCGCAATCGGATAAAACAGAAATATTCTAGTAGCGTGAACCCGATCAGTTACTAGTATCCACCGAAATGGAAAATTTTCCCGAACCACGACGCAGATCGCAGAACAGTTCGGAAGTGATCGCTCCTGTATCAATCATTTTTTCAAAAGTTCGATAATCCGCTGCTTTTCTTCTTCAATGATTAGGAGCGCATTTTTAACCTCACTGTCAGCACGATCCTTTATTCTCAAATCCCTCAGGCGGGATCGCTGTCCCTTAATCCTCTTCTGACATAGCCTAATCTGCTCCCAAATGGGCAGATTGTCGCAGCGGATTACATATTCGCTTAGCAAGCCTACCACGGGTTTTACAGGGTGCAGTCCGTTTTGGCATCGCCATTCGCTTTTGTCTGGGATATCCTTCGCCGTTAATCTGTCTAGCGAATGAGTATCATCCAACTCAAATGGCTCAGGCGGCTCGTTGGGATCAGCGTCGCTATAGCCAAAAAGTTCGATTTGACCCAAGGGGATAGGTTTCAAATTGTCCCAATAAGAAAAGTAAATGCGATTGCTCTCGTCTTTTACGAGTGGCAATATTTGCTTGGTGGGTCTGTAGACGCCAAAGTCAACGATGGTAATAATTGATTTGCCTAATTCGCGGTAGGCGTCGTTGAGGTGGTAGGTGCGACCAGCAAAGGTAAATGAGGTGCGATCAAGTACAATCATCGTTATCATCCACGCACAATGCTTGCTCGAACGACCAATTTTACAGCGAGGTTATCTGCTTCAATCAAATAAACCCAGCCTGCATTCGGATAAATTTCGGGTTGCATATTCTTAAAATTTATTCAAAAAATCGTACCAACATAAGCATTCTTTTCCTGTATCTACCACCCACAAACCATCAGGTTGTTGCTCAAATTTACGAATAAAACCGTTGTCGAGTGCGATCGCTATATCAGCCTTATCTTTCTCTGACGGTTGTCTATGTTCAATAACTTCCTTCAAGTCGTATTTGCTATCTAGCGGGGTCTTCAAAGCCCACATAAACAGAGCTTCGCAAGACTTAGTGATTGGCACGTTTAATCTAATTTGCTCTTTCACAAAAGCAATCGCTGGATAAACGTTCTGGAAATGCTTAGCGATCGCTTTCTCTATCTCGACATTCATCCGAAAGTTTACTTTGCCTTTGATCGTTTTCACTTCGGCGATCGCTGCAAGTAACTTTTCGGGAGCAATATGTATGTGCGTACTTGCTGGACGATTACTTTTTTTCGGTGTAAGAGCGTCGGAAGAACTGTCTTCATTAAGATCGTTATCTTGAAACTGATGATCGCTAGAATTTGAAGGCTCATCAGCCAATTTGGGCTGCTCTTCTTCCGGCTGTTCGTTTTCTTTATTTTCCGGTTCCAGATTTTTTTCGCTTCCAGCAGCAGTGCTGTTGGATGTAGAGAAGTATCTGTACAGGAAATCTCTGTTAAGATGCGTCCAAAATGAACAGATCGAAGTATTCATTTTGGCTGTTTCGATTTGTTCACTAAGGCTTAAAAACTCAGTATTCCAGGTGTACCAGTTGGAGTGGTAACACTTTTTCTTGGACTGCTTTTTAACTAGTATAATCCCAGTCTCTTTTAGATGTGCGATCGCCCTTCTGACCGTAGAAATGGATATTTGTAATTCACTAGCCCATTCCTCATAAGTCTTATAGAACCAGCGGATACCGTCGATAATCCTACCGGATTTAGTATTTGTCCAGTAATCAATTTGGTTCAGTATGGTCGCAGATGTTCTCCCGACGACTGAGGCAATTTCGGGGGAGTAGAGGATATTGCGTATACCTTTGAGAAGGCTCATGACTGCCCTCCCTGTGCCCAAAACTTAGCTAGTAATGTTGTTTTAGCTTCAGCAATTCTTACTTGATCAATCCGCCCTACAGAACCGATCGCCTCCATTAATTCCTTCCTCTGCTCTCGCTTATAGTCACGAACTTCTTTCTTAGTTGTCGGGTTGAACTGGTCTCTCAGCCATAAGTTCAGAAAATGCTTTTTATCCTGTGGTGGCAGAGCCTCCCAGTCAGCAATATCCCAGCCTGGGGGGATGTCAACTCTGGCTTGTTGCAGGGAAGCGATCGCATTGTCTTGCTGTAGCGCTATTTGCCCAAGTTCTTCGATCTGTCCCTGTTGCCCCTGTTGCTGTATGAATAGTTGCTCAAGCCTATTTATTCGCTCTTGCTGCAAATTTATTTGTTCCTGTTGTAATACCACATGACTTTGCAACTGTGCTACTAATGCCACAATTTCTGGATTTAGCTCTGCCTCGCGAGTTTTAATTGCGAAGTAACTTTGAGCCTGCGCTATCTCTGTTTTTCGTGGGTCACCATTCATTGCAGTCAGATAACAAGCATACCTTGAAAGCTTGTAGTCAGATTGGTTAACTCCTCCGCCCTGTGGACGTTTCACCATCTTGTCAACGTTGCTAAAATGGTTTTTTACCACCAAATCACCAATATTGATACAAGCTATTTTCGCTCTTTCAATCGTCTCTTCAAATCGTTGCCATTGTTTATATCCCAATAGTATTTGTAACTGACGAGCCAGCCAATATTCATTTCCTTGATCGTCAATATTTTTGATTTGATCAAAAGGACTTTCGGTCTGTGATATTATATTCATGAATTTTGAATGTGTTGAATTGTGTTCAAGTAGACACGATTAACCTGATAAAAGTAAAAAGCGACCCCTATACCTAACTGTCGGGAAGAAGGCTTTTCAACGGACTTAAAATTTTGGATCTATTCTCCTACGTACTTTTTAGCACAATTATTTGAAGAAGACACCCTTAGCAGACTTTCTGCTAAAGATAAAACCTCTACATCTGGCTTCCAGAAAAGTTGCTGTCCCTTGCACTCTTATTGGCTCATCAAAAAGTATAGGGTTTGAGCAGTTCCATCCCCAGCGTCCAGGTAACCATAAGCCGCAGGCTTTTTCAAAGCGAGAAGTTTGAGCAATTATTTCCTCGGTCATGAGAAAATAATTCTCGCGCATCGATAGCGCCAATGATTGCTGAATAAGAAAAGCTTTCACGATCTGGAGGGATTAATTCTAGCTGCTCATACAATGCGTAAAGCTCATTGCGTTTGACGGGTCTACTCGCTGCATGAATCAGGATTGTTTGCGGCAGTTTCATGTTTCTATGCGGATGCCAACTGCGGGTTTCAATTTCTTTGATCCCCTTGGCGAGAAGTGTTGCCCAAGGTTCCCATAGAGTAAGTGCGTACATCTACTTTATACCTTTAACGTGCGGTCGAAAAGTTAAGTTTACTCGCCGTCCAATTAGAGAACTTGTCTTTGGCACCTGATGCTTCCAGTTAGATTGGCACCCAGGTTGCATAACAAGCAAGCTGCCATGTCCTAGCCAGAAATCGTAAGAGTGTTTTTTATCGTTTGAGCGGATCTGGAATTTTCGCTCTGCCCCCAATGAGAGGGAAGCGATCGCCGGTTTGACTCCCATCGACTTTTCTGCATCGCTATGCCAGCCGATTGAATCGCGTCCATCGCGGTATAAATTCCCGATTACTATGTTGAACTGGTAGCCACTTAAGTGTTCTATGCTTTGGCGTAGTGAATCAAGAGGAGCTGTCCAGGGTCTAGGAGTAAGAAGGACAGAGTTTGAATATAAGTAATCGCAGCCCTCATCACCGTATATCGTTTCAAGCCGTGGGACTTGCAGAAGCTTGCCTAGCATTTTTATTTGATTTTGTTGCCATTCCAAGTCCAGGCAGTGTCTGAGTAGCAAATCAGCTTGCTCTTTGGACAAGAACGAGGGAATGTATTGAACTGGCGGAGCATCCACCTTTTTGAAAAGTGATAGTTGTTGCATGTTATTTCGGATTTTTAATGTTTAAATTAGAGAAAAAAACTTCAATAATTTTGTTGTATGTGATCGCGTAATTACCTGTAACTACGCCCGCCGTAATTTGTCGTGTATCTTAAAACTAATTACTCCCTCTATTGAGATTGACTCGCTCAGGATATTTTTCGCATTACTGGGCATTTTATTGAGTAGGTGGCGATCAGGCTACATATTGTTCAAAATCGGACGCAATTGTTCGATCAAATTTTCCTCCACTTGCTTGACAGCAGATTCTTCTGACGTTGGCATAAGCAAGCAGTAAGTACATCAATATTTCTACTCCAACCCTAATCAGAGTCAGAAAATCATCTCATCTATAGTGCGATAAGCAGCGGGTTTTGATTAAAAAAGACGACTCACATACATAAATAACTTTCGGTTGACAGTTATTGCTTTTGACTAAGATGTAAACCTCTGAAATTCCCGGAATATAGGGTGACTCGTTAAAAAGACGGTAATACTTGCAAGATTCAGTAATCGATTCCAGTATGTCAGTATTGATCGTTGTTTCATGATTTGGTACCGTATACCCGTGGTTAGCGATAGACACAATGACGGGATATACTTTGCTACTAATAAAGATTTAAGCTACTTTGTCGATCGCTTCAACCGATTTGTCAGATCGCTTACGGTTTTTTCTTTGTGGGATATCTTCTGGTTGTCTCATCTCAAATAAGTCTCCAATATTTTTTCCAAAATAGTTACACAGGGTTTCAACCGCAATACGGTTCAGTTAAGGCTAAAAGTCATGTAAATTAGGCATTGTTCCCAAGAA
>JAQYWN010000583.1 GCA_029379265.1 Rhizonema sp. NSF051 | reverse complement strand
TTTATGATAGGACGACATTAATTTGTTATAGCGACAAACAGTCTGTTAACCGACAGCAATTGCTATCACTTGAGAGCCATTGCTTTGAAAGGACACCAGCTTGTACTTAATAGTATGCCGAAAGTGAGGAAGGTGTTGGGGTGCTTACGCAATTTGTCTTTATGCGTCCTTGCTCCCACTGAAAACAAATATAAGTGGGGGGAGACAGACAAGTCATAGCCACGAGAGATTAATAGTTTGAGCCTTGTATTCCCCGAAAATGCTTTAAGGTTAACTACGTCTACTACATCTACAATAGGCATAAGATCGAGATCCGTGTAATTTCCTGCAAGATAGTCTGAAAACTCCTGTCCGCTCTGGATTGAATATTGAAGGTTCACTCATGATTACTCATCCACTGTAAAAGTTTGGCATAGTTCTGACGAACATTCATTGTTGTAGGATGGGCAACACCGAGATGTTCTTCAAACAAAGTCAAAGCTTTAGAAAAGAGGGATTCTGCCTCTTGATAGCGTCCCTGTGAGCTAGACAAAATTGCCAGATGATGAATGTGATAGGCAACTTCGGGATGATCGTTGCTAAATTGCTGTTGGTTAATAGCGAGGGCTTGTCTCACGAGCGGTTCTGCCTCTGGAAAGCGTTTCTGAGAGAAATAGAGTTCTGCTAAATTGCTGAGAACAGATACTAGCATTGGATGATCCTGCCCAAAATGGCTTTGCAAAATATCCACACTTTTCAGCAGCAACGGTTCGGCTTCTCGGTAGTGCCCTTGCGAGAGGTAAGCAAGCCCCAATTGGTTCAGGGACAACGCCACCGCAGAATGATTATCTCCGAACAGCGGACGAGCGATTATCAAAGCCTTGATAGCGAACGATTCTGCCTCAGCATAACGCGCTTGCACGTTGCAGATTTTTGCAAGTTTCATTAGATGAGCCAGAATATTAGGATGGGTCAGTCCAAACTGATGTTGCACTCTTTCTAATGATTTGAGATAAAGCGGTCTTGCCTCATCGTAGCGATCTTGCAAAGAATACAGTTCTGCTAACTGATAAAAATTCCCTGCCATGTCAGGATGATCGCCATCAGGCTGCCGTTGATAAATGTCACGAGCTTGCAGAAACAGCGATTCTGCCTCAGCATAGCGTCCTTGGTTGCGGTAGATGATGCCAAGATCGTTGAAGCAGGTCGCAACTTCAAGGTGATCGGCTCCAAGCAGGCGCAGGCGAATCTCAAGGGTTTGCTTTAACAGATGTTCGGCTTTTTCGGGGTGTCCTTGAGCATCGTAAACCAATGCCAAATTGTTGAGAATGACCGCAACGTTGGCATGATCATAGCCAAAATGCTGTTGATAAATATCGAGGGCTTGCTGTAAGAGAGGCTCGGCTTCCTGATAGCGTCCCTGCATCCGGTGGATTAAAGCCAATCTTGTGAGACTATCTGCCACCAGAGGATGATTCTCTCCATAACACTGTCGATCAATCTCAAATGCCTGACATAAAAGGGGTTCTGCTTCCGAATGCCGTCCTTGCAATCGGTAGATTTCTGCTATAGTGCTGAGACTGGTAGCTAGTTCAGGATGATGGTCGCCAAGCTGTTGCTTCTGAATTTCTAATGACTGTAACAAAAGCGACTCTGCTTCATTCAAGCGTCCTTGATGAGAGTAAACTTGCGCTAAACCAATAGGAATGCCATAAGCACTAAAACGATCAAACTGGTTTTGCCGTTCAATAATTTTTAGGTAAAGTGATTCAGCGGTATTGAAGTGTCCTTGGCGTATATATACCCACGCTAAATTACTAATGATTGCGATATTGACATTATCCTCTCCAAACAAATTTTGATGAATTTCTAGTGCCTTCAAGTAGGCAGAATCAGCATCAGCATAGCGTCCTTGCTTGACGTAAAGATCCCCCATTCTAATGAGAACGTTTGAGACATCAAGATGTCCATTTGGAAATATTTGCTGAGTTATTTCAAGTGATCTCAATTGCAGTTGTTCGGCATCGCTATAGCATCCTTGTTCTGCATACAGGTTTGCTAAGTTGCTCATGGCTTTGGCAACATCAGGATGATTGTCTCCAAACTGCCGTTGATAGATTTCAAATGCTCTTAAATAAAAGGGTTCAGCCTTACCATAAAGTCTTTGCTGAAAATAAAGTTTTGCCAAGTTGGCGAGTACTAATGCTGTTTTAGAATGCTCGCTGCCATAATGCTGTTCGTAAGTCCTGAGAGACTTCATCCAAATAGATTCTGCCTCGCGACAACGCCACTCCATCATATAAATTCCCGCTAAATTGTTGAGACATTGTGTGACTTCGGGATCGTCATCACCAAGTTGTTTTTTATAAATGTCGAGAGATTGGATGAGCAGGGATTCGGCATCCATGACACGTCCATACTCCAAATAAAGTGTTGCTAAATTATTGAGAGACAGTGCAACCTTGGGATGATCGTTACCGTATATTTTTTGTTGAGCTTCAAGCGATTTTAGATAAAAAGGTTCAGCTTCTCTATACCGTCCTTGTAACTGGTAGAGTCGAGCTAACTCATTGAGGATCGTGGAAATACCAGATTCAAGCTCTTTCAATTGAAAGATTACAAAATCGACAGACTCTTTGTCTTGCTTACGTCGTGCCCATTCCTTTAGAAAAGATGCAGTACTCCGAGGATCATCACTTAAGCAATTTTCCAGAAATTCAAGACATTGTTTATACCAACGTTCTGCTTCTGCATAGACGGCTTGGAATTCATAGAATTGACCAATGATTAATGCGGGTTCATTACCTTGTAAAAGGATGAACGTCATCGTCATCTCTGAGTTGGTAATCCAAGGGCTTAAGAGGGCAGCAGCTTCCTCCAGATGGGGAATCCAAGATTTTAACTGTTCGCTGATAGGCAATGTAATTACTTCTGGGATAAGTAGTCTGACAGATGTTATTCCAAAACAAAAGGCATATTTTAAGCTTTCTGTATCTTTCCGTTGTTCGCGCTTTGTTACAAAAAATTCCCGAATCAGTTGATGCAGTTGATAGTGTTTGGTTCCAACGTGCTGCAATAAATTGTGTCCAATGAGTTCATCGTCACGATAATTCTCGATGTTTTCTCGTTCCCAGTTTGGTGATTTTTCGGTCGCCTCTAAAATATCAGTACACTGTTCCACTAATTCCCAAGGAATCGGCGCTGGAGCAAATATACTGAGGAGTTCACCCAAAGCTTGAGCAAAGTCATCCAGTTCTTGCCAACTCAACTCAAATGCAGCTGCCACCCCTAAGGTTGCTGTCATGCCGCTTTTAACTTTGATAAGAGCCTGAGCTTCTAGCTTTCTTGCTTTCAAGCGCTCCAATGCTTCTGCAAGACTTAAATCAGGCTTTTTCTCTAGATACCGACCCACTAGCTCTAGTGCGAGCGGCAAATATCCCAACCATGCACACAATACTTTGGCATCGTCAAGCTGAGAATTAATGCGCTTAGGGTCTCCTACTAAGGCTTGTAGCAGTTCCAAAGATATCTCTTCTGTAAGCACAGTTAAATCTAATCGCTGATCGGATGTCCCAATTTTCAAGCGTGTAGTTATTAATACTTTGAAGCGCGGATCAAACTTTTTTAAATAGGGTTGAATAACTTCATAATGCGTGACATCATCAATCACAATCAGAATTGACTGTCCCTTCCATCGCCGACAATACCATTCCACTTGCTGGAGGTGGCTCAAGTCTTCTGGTGGTTCGGGTAAACCAAGCTGTAAACGAGCAAAATCTATAAGACCAATACCGATATCTTGTTCACGCACACCCAGCCAACAAATTCCGCCTGGATAAACATTTTGGTAGAGCTGTGCATAGGCATACTGTAACGCCAGCTCCGTTTTACCAATGCCACCCATGCCAGAAACCGACGAAATGGCAACGGTACGAGATTGCTGCAACTTTTCGTGAACCAACTGCAATTCTGAGCCGCGCCCCACAAACTTGGCATTAGTTAAAGGCAAGTTGCTTGGAGTACCCACTGGCTGCTTTTTTAAATCCTCAAGAATGTACCGCGCACATTCCCCTTCGGACGGCTTCAGTCATATGTTGAAAATACTACCTCTTTGGTCAATGGTTTGATTTTGAGCCGCATTAATAGCTTTTTGGATGTTTTGAATAAAAGCGGGAGCATATGGATGTTGAGATTTCTCCACAGCTTGTGCTGCTGCTATCAATTCCTGCATAGATTGATTGACTTCAGGATGAGCTTTAGCTGCTAATTCTACTTCCAATACAGCTTTACCATAATCGAGTGGTTGTTCTGGTGCTTTTTCAATAGCAACTACAGTATGGGGAGAGTGTTTTTTGAGGGTAACGAGAAACTTACCAGTTTTATCCCATAGAGATTCCCCTACCTTTTCGCCCGTTTTTTCTAATGCTTTGGTGGCAATTACAGTTCCAATTGCGATCGCACCAGCAGTCAATGGCTCCATATACTACCTCGTAAGCACGGCATCTTATTATTACCACATAATTTCTGTTGCCAATTCCGCAATGGAAATAAAAAACTTGTAGCTTAAGTCTCGGCTCATGAGTGATGGAGCAGGTCAACGAAATCCGACTAACGTGGAATACATATTTTCAAGCGGGTTATTAAGGACCGTGAGCGCAGCGAGCTTGTCCTTAATAACCCGCAACCATAGATCAATGGGGGTGAAATCCGCTCTTCGAGCGATCGCTCAACATATCCCCTATGTCATTGGCATGAATAAAGAGATTGGCGATACGGCGATACCGCCGTTGCCTTTGGCATCGCGCAGCCATCAAATTTGCAACTGGCTTCTATAATGCCTTGGGTACTGGGGAATCTGTTGAATTTGCTTACAAAGTTAGGTGTAACGTTATTTAGTTAGAGGGAATTCCAGAACACTTGACACCTGATTTGAAGAAAAAGCAGTCATCATTTTAGACAACGAACGCAACCAGCAGACCTTTAATGTGTAGTATGCTCCTAATCCCTACTGTACGCCTGTTCTATCTCTAAGTCGTCATAAATCTAAAACCCGACTTTCCACCCTACTAATGCCAGTATAATAAGGTAGCAATTACACCATATGACGTCGAAACCCTTACAGTTTATATTGTAAGGGTTTTACTTTCTTGAAGCTCTATTCTGATAAGTAAAGCCCTTACAACGTACACTGTAAGAGCTTTTAGAACATGTCGTTTGTTCACATTCATTATATATCCCAGTGTTCTGAAAGGAGAAATCGGGAAAATGCAGTATGATGACATCCTACGTTAGCTTTTGAGGGTTTAATGACGTAGACTCTATACCTGATGTAGAGACTGTTTCAAGGGATTATTGATATTTTGCACAAACTCAATTTTTACTAACGTTAGTCAAGTAAAAATTAGGAAGTTAAAAAATTAGGTACAACATTATTAATGTTGTACCT
>JAQYWN010000582.1 GCA_029379265.1 Rhizonema sp. NSF051 | reverse complement strand
CAAGAATTATTAATAAGTACCCAACATATTTTTTTAGAAATGCAAGGAGATAATGAAAAATTCTTGGCAATTTGTGCTGGCAAGTTCAACAGTTTTTACCACCACGCTAGTTATTAGCACTACTGCATATGCTAGTGAGATACCAGCTACATCGGAAATGATTGAGCAGCAAGAGATAGTTAGCCAAAAGAAAAATTCTCAGAGTAACAGCCAGAATAACTTAATGGCACAAGTAACATCAGCCTCGCAAGGGTCTGATATGCAACCCACAGACTGGTCATTTAAAGCATTGCAATCCCTCATCGAACACTATGGCTGTGAAGGATACCCAAATGCAACGTTTCCAACTAATCACGCGATCACGCGCAATGAATTTGCGATCGCTTTAAATGCTTGCTTGAATCGTGTGAATAAATTGATAGCAACCACAGCTACAGTAAATACCGTAAAAAAAGAATATTTAGTTAATATCCAAAAATTAAAACAAGCATTTAAGGTGGAATTAATACAACTTTGGGAGCGTAATGCTGTCACAGCAAATACTTTTTCTGTGCCAGCAAATCAATCTTCTCCCACAACCAAACCTAGTGCTGACAAGTCACCAGAGCTAAATCCCAAACCCGATGCAACTCAAAAACAGCTTCCTCCCGATAACTCGAATGCTCACTTTCAGTCTCAGGTAACTAAACTCGCGACACTTATCCCCGAAAAACAGACAACTGTCGCTCCCATCGGGATTCAGCAACTCACAGCCAAGACGAAAACGGTGGCAGTACCAGTACCAGGTACAGTCGAGATTTCTGCTGATAAATTACAACCTAGTTCTCCAACTTCAGACTCACCAGTCTCTCAAGCACCTGCGATCGTGCCGCCTGCAACCCCAACTCCGACGAAAAAACCGAAATATAAGTTTAGCTATTTGGGGATAGGGGCGAACTTCGGATCTGGTGGTGAGACTAGTGCTTTGGGCGCAACTAGCTTTGCCGCATTTAGCAAATTTGCCCTGAGTCGTTCTTTTTCCATCCGACCGGCTATTTTGGTCAACCAAGATACAACAGTTTTGTTACCCGTCACCTATGATTTTCCCATAGAAGGACCAGGACATATTGCTCCCTATTTTGGTTTGGGAATGCAGTCATCATCGCCATTTTCCGCAACGCGTACAAAGAGTGATTTGTTGCTCACAGCTGGTATCGACTATCCAATCAATTCTCACCTGGCGGTGACGGCGGGAGTGAATCTGGGAACATTCAACAGATCTGGTGTTGGTGGTTTACTGGGGCTTGCCTATATCTTCAACACTGCGCCTGGTTCAGAGTCAAGAAGTACCCCTTCTGCTCCAGAGCCAGGTACAGGTACTACGATGCAGCAAGCAGAAAAGGATCCTGATTCAGGGCAACGTACCACCTCTGCTCCAGAGCCAGGTACTAAACCGGATGAACCAGAAAAGGAACATCACTTCACCGAAAACTGGAATGCCCACTTTCAGGGGACCTTTATCTACCAGTACAAGCCAGGGTTTTATGCTCGTTATTCAGGGGCGAATAGTTTATCGAAGACTGCCGAAGACTTAACCTATAGCTACAGTTTCACTGGCTTTTTTGGGGTACGTCTGTGGCAGGGCGGCGAGTTTTATTTAAACCCAGAAATATCCTCATCGATACCACCCACTGATTTGTTAGGGCTGGGAGCTCTGTCGAATGGCGAGGATCAAAAATCGGCATCAGTACCGCCACTACTGTATCTGGCAAGAGCCTTTCTGCGCCAAACCTGGAATTTGGGGGGAGAAAAAACGTTTGTCGAGTCTGGGCAAAACCAACTGGCTAAGGATGTGACTAGCCGACGACTGGTCTTGACGATAGGGAAACTGTCTGAAACCGATTTGTATGGTCCTAATCGATTTTCCGGCAGCCCGCGCACTCAATTTTTCAACTATGCCTTTCTTAACTATGGGGCTTTTGACTACGGTTCTAATGCTCGTGGCTATACTGTTGGAGCCGCTTTGGAGTATTTCCTGGATCAGTGGACGTTTCGGGTGGGGCGGTTTGCTCTGACGACTACATCCAATGGAGCGACCATCGATTATCGTCTGTACGAGCATTTCAACGATGCCATTGAGATCGAACGTTCCTACATTCTTGCTGGACAACCAGGTAAGCTGCGTCTCATGGGTTTTCATGATCGAGCCGTTTTGGCTTCATTCGACGATGCTTTGAATCTGTGGCGAGCGAATGGAAGCGTTGGGGTACCCTTGATCGGAAATGTCAGGAGGAACGAACGCGACCAGTATGGCTTCGGTATTGGGCTGGAACAAAGTCTCGGCAGGGATGTAGGACTGTTTGCGTTCGGCAGTTGGAACGATGGTCGTACGGAAAATTACAACTATTCAGATATTCAAAGATCATTTGCTACAGGCTTGAGCATTCAAGGCAACGGCTGGGGGCGACCACGGGATACGGTTGGTTTGGGATATGGGCTGAATGGCATCGGCTCATCGTTTCGTCAGTATCTAGCCGCCGGGGGACTCGGTGCCTTTATTGGTGATGGAAGACTGAACTACAACCCAGAAAATATCTTTGAGGCTTATTACAATTTGAGTGTGACGAAATCCACCACACTGGGGTTCGACCTACAGTACATTGTCAACCCTGGATATAATTCAGACCGTGGTCCAGCGACGTTTATTGGGTTTCGCATACATACGGAATTTTGAACAGCCCTTCGGGCTGGGCAGGGGGCAGGGGGAAGATGGATGGATTGAAAATTGATGCCTCTGCTCAGCGAGCGCCCAAATTGGGTCCAGTCCCCCACTAAAATCGCAGTTTTGGTGGTCTTCAATTGGATGAGGATTGAACAGCCATCCAATTGCTCCCCCTGCTCACAGCGAACTGCTCCTCTGCCTCTTCATGAAAAGTCCTTGTAGAGAGCATCCTAATAATAACCAACGGAAGATACCCGCAATCTCTGGCTAGTGAAGCGATACGGCTTAAGCCGTGGCCGCAGGTATGGCACTTGTTCCCATAGTCAGAGCGTGTAGTATGCCTTCAAGGGTAACACTAACCAATGGCATTCCCATTGGATCGAGAGTTGCCAGTAATTGACGGTATTGCAACAAGTCTGGACGAAAGTCTTTGGAATAGCCATAACTTTGTCGCACACGCTCAATAGTTCTGGTGCTGATATTGAAAACATCGCTGATGTGTTGATCTTTCCATCCCCATCTGGGTGATTCTCATCTAGCTAAGAGCTTACCGTACAAAGGTTTAGTTCT
This sequence comes from Rhizonema sp. NSF051, assembly GCA_029379265.1. Taxonomy (GTDB): domain Bacteria; phylum Cyanobacteriota; class Cyanobacteriia; order Cyanobacteriales; family Nostocaceae; genus Rhizonema. The sequence continues at coordinate 2,167 of JAQYWN010000582.1, read as the reverse complement.
CAATATATTTATCGCTAATCAAGTATAATTTCTGTATTAGCTTACTTAACACGTAGACGATAACCAATACCGTAAACAGTTTCGATAATATCCTCGCTTGCTACCGCTTTCAGTTTTTTGCGAATATTAGTGATATGAGTTTTGATTGTTTCTTCTCCAGAAGATTTATCATAACTCCATAGCTTTTCTAATATTTTTGAGCGATTGAAAACCTGGTTCTGATTTTTTAAAAACCATTCTAAAATCAGGTATTCTTTAGGTGTTAATGATACTTCTTTCCCAGCGTAAGTCACTTGAAAATTAGTCGGATTTATTTGTAACTCTCCGTTGCTTAAAATTGATAGCCGAGTTTGTAAACTTCTCCGAGATAAAGCTCTAATTCGTGCAGCTAATTCTTCTAATTCAAATGGCTTGACTAAATAATCATCAGCACCAGCATCGAGTCCAACAACTTTATCTGAGGTTGCATCTAACGCTGTCAGCATTAGAATTAAAGCATTACATTGAGCAGATCGCAAGCGCTTACACAGTGTAATACCATCTAATTTAGGTAGCATTATATCTAATAAAATTAGCTCATATTCAGTAGAACAAGCATATTCCCAACCCTCAATCCCATTAGAAGCAACATCAACGACATGATGCTGCTCGTGTTTTAAATCTTCGGCTAAGGGTTGAGCAATGCGCTCATCGTCTTCTACGATAAGTATCTTCATATTTGCATCTGCTTTTTATTGAGTGGAAATAGCCCAAATACCGACAGGTAAGCACTACCGAATAAAGCCAAAATTTCAACCCGCCGATTCTCAGTTCGTTGCTGGCGCAGAAACTCAAATTTGCGTGGTTTAGTGGTAGAAACACAAACCAGGTTATTTGTAAGTTCAATATAATTGATAAAAGTCAAGAAGTCGTAAAGATTTTATTGAAAAACTAAAAGTTTTTACCAGTAAGAATACTTGGTCTAAATCAAATTTTAACTATAGCAGTCCTAAATCATTCGTGAAAAACGAGATCCAAGGACAACTTTTACGAAGTCGGGGAGCTAAGCAAAAATGACATTTTGTCCCTAGAGACTGGAAGTCCAAGATGTTTCATTTATTCCATAAAACCGTTACTAATTAAGTTTTAAAGTCGGTGGCGACGGGGATTAAGTGTCCAGTCGCATACCGATGAATAATGCTTGAAAGAAGAGTCTGGTAAGGAAGCCCCTTCTCGACGGCAAGGCGCTGAATGGTTTCTAGATCATCAGAGGAGAGACGGATATTGACATGCTTTTCCTTCTTGATGCTTGGCTCTTTATTTGGGTGATCTACCACATCGAGGATCTGTCCGTTAGCGATCGCACAGTGGCGATCGCACTTTCCCCAAACTCTAAAGGCACACAGTCTAACAAACGAAGCCGTGAAAGTTTACGGGACTCCTAGGCGACTGGTGGAACGCGCAGCGTTAGCGACGTACCCCTCCTCTCTAAGCAAGCGTGACAAGTAGCGTCTCGCTCCAGTTGGAGCGTCACCCGATCTTCGCAGCGATCTCCCTTGTCTTCTCCCAAGGGAAGAAGCTACGCGAACGAGCGTCAGGGCGGTTTTATATATCAGTATTCATGTATAGCGGGAAAGAAGCAAAAAGGGGATCTTGATTTTCTTCTTATGCCAATTTAAAAAATGTTTGCAACATATGAATCAATCGTCAGGGCGTTCACCTGCACGGCTTTCTGTGTAGGGTACACCCGTTCTTCCCTACATGGCTAGAAGTCATGCTTTTTTTAGTACTTTTTCATACCGTGTAAAAGTATATAGCACTGTCAAACGCCTCAAGTAGATCACCTTTAAAACTCCTGACTTCCTGTACTAGTAAATAACCAGACAATTAGAAGTAGGCTGAAATTCAATCTCCAGTCTCCTGACTACTGTCTTTTTACTTACTCAGGAGGGGCTGACTCCTGTCTCCCTGTACCATAGCAGTTCTCTTTTGGATGCAATACACTTTATAGGCGGAGGGCTGTTCACCCTCTCAAAATACTGTAATTAACCCAATTGAGAAGCGCTATAGTTTCACCAAGCATAATGTTAATTGCTCGCCAGCGGCAATCAAACAGCAATAAATTGTTACGGGTACTGGCACATAAACCACTTAGAAAATACTTAATTTTCCAAGTGTAAAAATGTAG
>JAQYWN010000581.1 GCA_029379265.1 Rhizonema sp. NSF051 | reverse complement strand
GCTTGTCCACTCAGTGTTCCTGAGTCATTTTGTCTTGCGGTAGTCTAAACTCCAGTTATAATTTTTTAAACCTAAAAGGCTTGTTAAAACTAAAAAATACATTCAGATGCAAACAACAGCAGAATATTACTGCGCCTATTGCGGCGAATCGAACTTAACCTTTGTAGACGTAAGTGGAGGTTTTCAGCAATCCTATGTAGAAGATTGCCAAGTTTGCTGTCGCCCTAATGTATTGTATGTGCGAATTGATGAAGATACCCTTGACATAGAAATAGATAACGAATATGAAGAATGAATTTAGTAATAAGAAATTAATATTACTATAAAAAAATTAATATTTATTTAATTATTGGCAGCTATCAGTTTTCTAAAGTTAGCATAGGTCAAATAGCAATGTCACTGCTCATACGGACAATAACATTGCTATTTGCCCAATTTTAAGGTAATTTATATGTCCAAGATTAAAGTTAATCCTTCCAATCCTCGGCTAGGAGGATTATATGTAAATACGGACGAACAACAGTTAGTCTTCCCCCTCAAACATACTAATCTTCAAGCAAAAATTACTGGGAATGTGTCAAGAGTAGAGGTGACACAAACTTTTGAAAATCCGTTTACAAAACCTTTAGAAGCAATTTATGTCTTCCCATTGCCGGATGAAGCAGCAGTGGATGATATGGAAATAAAAATAGGCGATCGCATAATTAAAGGCAGCATTAAAAAACGTGAAGAAGCGCAAAAAATTTATGAACAAGCTAAACAACAAGGACGGACTGCGGGCTTCTTGGAACAAGAACGAGATAATATCTTTACCCAGTCCCTAGCTAATATCAAACCAGGTGAACAAATCGATGTCACCATTCGCTACACAAATAGCTTGAAATTTGAAAAAGGAAATTATGAATTTGTCTTTCCAATGGTAGTTGGACTGCGTTTTATTCCTGGTACACCAATTGATAGCAGTGGTGATACAGAGCGAGTTCCCGATGCATCCAGGATTAATCCACCAGTCATACCACAAGACATGCGCTCTAAACATGATATAAACGTCGCTGTAGAAATAGACGCGGGTGTGCCAATTTCCGATGTTCGTTCCCCTTCGCACCAGATACAAATTGAACACTTTGAGCAAATTGTCCGCGTGCAATTGGGTGGAGAAGATACAATTCCCAATAAAGATTTCATCTTACGCTATCAAGTTTCAGGAATTGATACTCAGTCCACAGTGTTAACTCAATTAGACGAACGCGGCGGACATTTTGCAATTTATCTCATTCCAGCTTTAGAATATCGCCCTTCAGATATTGTGCCCAAAGATGTTGTTTTTCTGATAGATACTTCTGGTTCGCAAATGGGCGATCCGTTAGAGAAATGTCAGGAATTGATGCGGCGATTTATTCATGGTTTGAATCCCGATGACACCTTCACAATAATTGACTTTTCTGAAACTAGCAGGCAACTGTCAAAAACACCATTAGCAAATACAAGAGAAAACTGTGCAGAGGCGATCGCGTATATCAACAAATTACAAGCGAATGGCGGTACCGATTTGTCCGATGGCATTCGTACAGTACTGAATTTTCCTGTCACTTCTAGTCGCTTACGGAGTATTGTGCTACTAACCGATGGTTATATTGGCAATGAAAATGAAATTTTGGCAGAGGTGCAACGAAAACTAAAACCAGGGAATCGTCTTTATAGCTTCGGTGCTGGTAGTTCAGTAAATCGCTTTTTGCTGAATCGCATCGCCGAAATTGGACGAGGCACATCTCGCATTATTCGTCAAGATGAACCGACTGAGGAAGTCGCTGAAAATTTCTTTCGCCAAATAAATAACCCCGTGCTAACAAATATTGAAGTGACTTGGGAAGGGACTGGGGAGTCGCCAGTGATTTACCCAATAAATCCGCCAGATTTGTTTGCACAGCAGCCGTTAGTGCTGTTTGGGCGGAAACAAGATCGAGCCAGTGGCAATCTGCACGTCTTTGGCATGGCTGCAGGTAATAAAGCTTATGAAAAGGTTTTTCACCTCATTTTCGCTCAAACGGAAAATCCAGCCATAGCTCAGTTGTGGGGACGCGCCCGGATTAAAGACTTGATGAATCAGATGTTTAACTGCGAAACCAAGGTTGGGGTTGAGGCAGTGACGGAAACAGCGTTAACTTATCAGATGTTGTCGCAATACACTGCTTTTGTCGCGGTGAGTGAAGAAGTGCGGGTAAATTCACAAGGCGAATCTATCTCCGTACAAGTGCCAGTGGAAATGCCTGAAGGTGTCAGCTATGAGGGAATTGGAGCAACAGATGGGGTCGCTCGTGGTATGATAGCAGCTGCGCCACAAGCATCATACTTCGCTTCATCACCAGCAGCAGGTAGTTTCCGACTAAGATTGGCTAAACCTAAACGGGAGCAACAGCAGATAGAAGTTGTCAATGTGACTGGATTGGTACAAACAGCTATCGATCTGCTGACGGAACATCTGCAAGAACTGAAACTACCTGCTGGTTTGAGTGGTGAAATTATCTTCGAGTTTCAAGTGGCTAAAGGTCGCGTTAGAAAGGTAATGTTGGATGAGGAAGCCTCAACCTTGAAAAAAGCGGTGCTTGTCTACCTAATTAAGCGATCGCTTATCGAGTGGAAAGCGGAGCAATCTGTCACTGGCACTGTTCGCATCAACTTACGCATCCAATCTTAGAACATCATTTAAGTACACTACCCATCACTTATCCTGATTTTTCAAAGTTTGCCTCGAAGCCCACTGTACGAAACCAGGAAAAAACCGATCAAGTGCCTGTGACATATTTGCCGAACCAACCATGATCTCGGACTTCTGATTTTTCACTGCATCCCAAATAGCATTTGCCACATCCTCAGGCTTCTCGATGACAGGAGTTTTCACCACTTTGTCAAGCTGCTCGCGTCGAGCTTGGATATCCTGCTCATCCTTCCCCCGAAAAATTGCCCGTTCTAAAAAATTACTCTTGATCAAATTTGGGTAAATGCCGCAAACGTGAACACCTTTGGGTTTTAATTCCGCGTGCATCGCTTCGGTCAATCCTGTCACAGCAAATTTACTAGTACAATATGGCACCAAGTAAGGTGTAGGTACTTTACCGCCGATGGAACTTACATTTACAATTGTTCCAGTTTTCCGCTGAAGAAAATGAGGCAAAAGGGCATTAATTGTGTGGATATATCCCCATAAGTTTAAGTCTATAACTTGATGCCAATCGCTGAGAGAAAACTGCTCTACAGGGCCTTCGGCAAAAATACCTGCGTTGTTCACCAGCACGTCGATATGGCCATGATGTTCCAACGCCTTCTGCACGAGTGTGTCTACCTGTAGTGGATCGCGAAGATCGCAAGGAACAATTTGTGGTGCGATATGACCAAGGTTTTGTACCTCCTGCGCTACACTTTCCAAACTCTCAATATGTCGAGTTGCAAGTACAAGGTCATATCCTTTACGAGCAAATAAAAGAGCAGTTGCTTTGCCAATACCGTGAGATCCACCTGTAATAAGTACTGTAGGAGACATTCTTTCAATTAAAGGATGTTATTTACTGCTTCTAAGTTTGAGCAACAAAATCCCAGAAACCGTCTAACTTTCGTTAGATTTTTGATACCAACTTTAGAAGTATATTGGTACTTTCATCCTTATATCAACGTGAACTCAGATTTGCTGACTATCAATCTAGTGCCTGCTAGCTGAAATAACTAACCAGTCAGTATCAACCTTTTAGCTTGATACATAAGGATTTCTTTCTTTTGCCTTTTGACTTTTTACTTTTGCCTTGTTGCACTAGATGCTTAAAGTTATCTTTTTATGAAATCATTTTTATTTTGTTTCAAAATTGACTTGATAACTTCACTCAAATCACATCAGTAAAAATGATACGCTGTAAGACAGTCCATACATAAATCCAGTTGTGTCAGAGGAGAGGTTGGGCAATTCCTCAAAGCCAGCAGGATGGATATATCAAACGACGATGGTTTATGACATTTGTATTAAGTTCTCAGAATATTTTTAACTATTTAGTTGAGCATAAACTCTGTACTCAGTTAGAAAAAGCTCTATATAAGGTTGAGCCGATAAGAGCAAAAAACTTTAACTTATTACTGACTTTGCCAGAAAGTCGGAAACTGCTGATTAAGCAAGAACGACACAATCAAGAAGGCAAAACAGCGGGCGAGTTTTTGAGTGAATGGCGAATTCAAGAGTTTTTACAAAAATTTCCAGAACTTAGCTATTTTCGAGCTTGGATGCCGGAGGTGCTTCATTTTGAAGCTGAACATTCCATCATTGTTTTCAGCTACTTGGATGACTATCGGGATTTAGCAGATTTCTACGGGAACGAGAATGTTTTCCCAACTCAAATTGGCGAGGCGATCGCCACCGTCCTCGCCACCATTCATCGAGCCAGTTTTAACCGCCAAGACTATCAGGAATTCTTCTCGGAAAAACCGAATAATCTCAGCCCTGCTCATGTACCTAACTGGCTTCGTAGTATAGAACGGATAGGACCAGAAATTTTTGGTTTAGTTCCTGCAGATGGGCTGAAATTTTTTAAGCTCTATCAGCGATACGAAAGCTTAGGGCAGGCAATGAGAGAACTTGCCAATGTTTTCCAACCCTGTTGCCTGACTCACAATGACCTCAAACTCAACAACATTCTCCTACATAATAATTGGGAGCTTGAAAGTCCCAACATTGTACGGCTGATTGATTGGGAGACTTCCGCTTGGGGAGATCCTGCCTTTGATTTGGGAACGCTCATTGCCAGCTACCTGCAAATCTGGCTGAGTAGCTTAGTCATCAGTAAGTCTTTGACTATCGAAGAATCACTGCGTCTGGCTATGACACCCTTGGAACAGCTTCAACCTTCCATTGCTGCTCTGACTAGGGCTTATCTCGATAACTTCCCAGAGATTTCAGAGCATCGTCCCAATTTCTTGCTGCGAGTCGTGCAATTTACGGGTTTGGCATTAATTCAACAGATTCAGGCAATGATTCAGTACCAAAAATCCTTTGGCAATAAAGGGATTTGCATGCTTCAGGTTGCCAAGAGTTTGTTATGTCGTCCTGAGCAATCTTTGGCGACTGTTTTCGGAACCGCAGCGACAGAACTCACTCAGTTCGGATCTTCTGCGGTCGCTATTGATGTTTAATTGCTACAAAACTAAGTAAGTAAGCGATAAAAAACACAACTATGTAAAAAATGTAATACTTTTGTATTCCGTTTGTAGTTGCGCTTTAGCGCTCTTAGCAACTACGAACAAATAATAATTATTTACACCGACCTATTTATCGGTTCTTGGCAACTTTTGGTGATCTTTCGTTGAGGCAAGGCAGCTATGCTGAGGGCAGAAGGCAGAAGGAAGAAAAAGGAAGAAGTTAGAAAGTTAGAAATGATATAATATTGATACTTCAAACTTCCGACTTCAAACTTATGAC
>JAQYWN010000580.1 GCA_029379265.1 Rhizonema sp. NSF051 | reverse complement strand
ATTATGAATGTATTAAAAACAATTAATGACATAGATGATGCTGACATAGGTGTTATCGGTTTATCTGGACGGTTTCCCAAAGCCCAAAATATTGAACAGTTTTGGCAGAATTTGCGCTCCGGGATAGAATCAATTTCATTTTTTTCCGAGCAAGAGTTAGAGTCTGTAGGGATAGACTCTGCTACGCTAAATGACCCTAATTATGTAAAAGCAGCAGTTCCACTAGAACATATCGATTTGTTTGATGCGTCATTCTTCGGCTATAACCCTAGGGACGCTGAAATTATGGACCCCCAACACCGCATTTTCTTGGAGTGTGCGTGTGTTGCACTTGAAGATGCTGGCTATAATCCCCAAACTTACTTTGGTTCAATAGGGGTTTACGCTGGTTCAACTATAAGTAACTATTTGTTCAATATTTATTCAAATTCCAATATTAGAAAATCAGTCAGCGATGTGGAAATTAGCCTGGGAAATCATCCCGATTATCTTCCCATGCGCGTCTCTTTCAAATTAAATTTAACGGGGCCAAGTTATGCAATTCAAACTTCATGTTCCACTTCTTTAGTTGCCGTCCACGTTGCTTGCCAAAGCCTGCTCAATTACGAATGTGATATAGCTTTGGCGGGTGGTATTTCGATATTGGATATGCAACCAAAAAGTGGCTATCTTTATCAGGAAGATGGGGTTTTGTCTCCAGATGGACACTGCCGTGCCTTTGATGCTAAAGCAAAAGGAACTATTTTTGGTAGCGGTGTAGGAATTGTGGTTCTCAAGAGATTAAAGGATGCTCTTGCTGATGGCGATTGTATTCATGCGGTGATTAAAGGTTCTGCCGTCAACAATGACGGTTCTTTGAAAGCTGGATTCACAGCACCAAGTGTAGAAGGTCAAGTGGAGGTGATTGCAGAAGCCATTGCTGCTGCTGGGGTAGAAGCCGAGACTATCACTTACGTAGAGACACATGGGACAGGAACACCCCTGGGCGATCCTATAGAAATAAAAGCTCTGACAAAAGCTTTTCGTACCAGTACACAAAAGCAGGGCTTCTGTGCTATTGGTTCAGTGAAAACCAATGTTGGACATTTGGATGCGGCTGCTGGTATCGCGGGCTTAATTAAAACAATTCTGGCTCTAAAACACAAACAAATACCACCAAGCTTACATTTTGAGCAGCCCAATCCCCAGATTGATTTTGCTAACAGTCCCTTCTATGTGAACAACACACTTTCAGAATGGAAAACGGGTAGAATTCCTCGTCGAGCTGGAATTACTTCTCTTGGTTTTGGTGGAACCAACGCCCATGTGATTCTTGAAGAAGCTCCTTCTATCGAAGCGTCTAACCTTGGGCGAACCCATAAGTTGTTAATGCTGTCTGCCAAAACTAGCTCTGCTTTAGAAACCGCTACAGTAAATTTAGCAAATTATCTTCAGCAGTATCCCGAGCTAAATTTGGCTGATGTGGCTTACACCCTTGCCGTGGGACGTCAGACTTTTAACCATCGTCGGATACTGGTGTGTCATGATATTAAAGATGCGGTTAAAACACTGCATCCTCTTGAGCCTCAACGAATTTTCACACATTACCAGCAGGCCTGTAATCAGTCTGTCATATTTATGTTTCCTGGACAAGGGGCACAATATGTGAATATGGCTCGGGAATTGTACCAGAGCGAACCCAAATTTACTGAGGAAGTTGATCGCTGCTGTTTGATGCTAAGACCATTCTTGGGGCTTGATTTACGAGAGATTCTCTATCCAAGCGAAGCACAAACTGAAACAGCTATAAAGCAATTAAAACAAACTTTTATTACCCAGCCTGTGCTATTTGTCATTGAGTATGCCCTGTCCAAATTGTGGATGGCTTGGGGCGTGCGCCCAGAAGCGATGATTGGTCACAGCATTGGGGAATATGTCGCAGCAACTCTTGCTGAAGTTTTCTCTCTTAGAGATGCTTTAGCACTAGTAGTGACCCGAGGGCAACTCATGCAGCAACTTCCCAGTGGAGCAATGCTCTCCGTTCCACTTTCTGAACAAGAGGTACAGCCCTTGCTAGGAAAAGAGCTTTCTCTTGCTGCAATCAATGGTTCCTCCTTATGTGTTGTTTCCGGTTCAATAGACGTCATCGATAAATTGCATCAGCAATTACTGGAGAAAGACGTAGGCTGTCGAAAGCTGCATACATCCCATGCTTTTCATTCCCAGATGATGGATTCCGTCATCGACCCATACACACATTATCTACAAAAAGTCAAGCTTAATACCCCTAAAATTCCATTTATCTCCAACGTCACTGGTACTTGGATTACCACAGCACAAGCAACAGACCCTCACTATTGGGCAAAGCATCTACGACAAACTGTGCGCTTTAGCTCCGGGATAAGTGAATTGCTCAAAGAACCAGAGCGAATCTTGCTAGAGGTTGGTCCAGGTCGGACATTGAGTACCTTCGCACTTACACATTATAATTTGGAACCACTGGTGCTGACATCACTTCGCCATCCCCAGCAGCAACAGTCAGATGTAGCATTTTTACTTAATACTTTAGGTAGACTCTGGCTTTCTGGAGTCAAAGTAGATTGGTCTGGCTTCTACGCCAACGAACGGCGTCATCGCATCCCCTTACCGACATATCCATTTGAGCGTCAGCGTTACTGGATATCGCGGCAAGCACAGCCACGCGATATCCCTGCGACGCAAGTGTCACTGAGCAAAAAGCCGGATATCGCCGACTGGTTCTACCTACCTTTGTGGAAGCAGTCTACACTTCCAGGGCTGCTAGGTAAAGAAGATTTGGCAGAGCAAAAGTCTTGTACACTTGTGTTTAGCGATGAGTGCGGCTTGGGTTCTCAACTGGTAAAAAAACTGCAACAGCAAGGTCAAGAGGCGATCGCTGTGAGGGTAGGGTCAGAGTTCTCCAAACTAAACGATAGTTTATATACCCTTAATCCAAGACAAAGTCATGATTACGATGCGTTGCTCAATGAACATTTAGCACAAAACAAAATCCCCAATACAATTGTTCATTTATGGAGTGTCACACCGGACGAGTACGCAGAATCAGAACTTGAATGGTTTGACGGCGCTCAATATTTGGGATTTTACAGCCTGCTGTTTCTTACTCAGGCACTTGGAAAACAGAATTGGACTGATGAGTTTCAAATCACAGTTGTATCCAACAACATACAGTCAATAACAGCAGAAGAAATGTTGTGCCCAGAAAAAGCGACTATACTCGGACCTGTTAAGGTCATTCCTCAGGAATATTCAAATATCAGCTGTCGTAGTATTGATGTTGCTCTTCCAAGGCAAGGAAGTTGGCAAGAGGAGAAACTTGTAAACCATTTGCTCGACGAATTACAAACTAAATCCTCTGAGTTGGTTATTGCCTACCGAGGTCTTAATCGTTGGGTGCAAACCTTTGAAAGAGTGCGATTGGAAGAAGCGAAAGGAAAGACATCAAGATTAAGGATTGGAGGAGTCTACTTAATTACTGAGGGTCTGGGAAATATTGGACTGATACTGGCGGAGTATTTAGCCCAGACAGTGCAGGCAAAACTGGTCTTGATTGGACAGAAGGATCTTCCTGCGAAAGATGAGTGGTCACAATGGTTGATAACTCATGATGACCAAGATGAGATGAGCCGCAAAATCAGGAAAGTCCAGGCGTTAGAGGAGCTAGGAGCCGAGGTTTTAGTTTTGAGTGCGGATGTGACCAATTCCGAACAGATGCAAAGAGCGATCGCATTAGCCTCTAAGCACTTTGGCGACATACATGGTGTCATCTACGCAGCCGAGATTGTCGGAGGCAACTTACAAAAATCTGTTCAAGAAATTTCCCAAACTGATTGCGAGTGTCAATTTCAATCAAAAGCTCATGGACTATTCGTACTAGAAAAAGTTTTGCTGGGTAGAGAGCTTGATTTTTATCTGTTAATATCTTCTTTATCATCCATTTTGGGAGGATTAGGGTACATTGCTTATTCAGCAGCGAACATCTTTATCGATACTTTTGTACACAAGCAAAATCAAACAAATCGTGTCCCTTGGATCACTGTTAATTGGGATCGTTGGCAATTTGGAGAAGAAGAAAATACAACCAATAAAACAACATTAGCAGAATTATTTATAACACCAGAAGAAGGCGTAAAAGCTTTTCAACGTATTTTAACAAGAGAAAAGATAACTCAATTTGTTGTCTCTACAGGAGATTTACAAGCTAGATTTGACCAATGGCTTAAGCTAAAATCTTCAAGTGATATTGAGCAGACCTCTTGTGTCGGAGACACAAAAGAGGAATTAGCATCAACAAATCTTGCTAGAATACTCCATCCCCGCCCCAATCTGGGAAATGATTATGTTGCTCCCCTCACTCACGTTGAACAAACCCTTGCTGACATTTGGCAAGAGATTCTTTGTATTGAGCAGATAGGCATCCACGATGACTTTTTTGAGCTTGGAGGTCACTCACTCTTAGCTGTACACCTCATGACGAAAATTAAGAAACTGTTGGGGCAAAACATTCAATTATCTGTTCTTTTCCAAGGAGCAACTATCAAACGGTTAGCGAATATTCTACACGAGGAAGCTAATAACCAGACTTCGTCCCCCTTAGTCCCAATTCAACCTCAGGGTTCCAAGCCACCTCTATTTTTCGTCCATCCCGTAGGTGGTAATATTCTCTGCTACTATGAATTATCGCGTTATTTGGGTTCAGAGCAACCATTCTATGGGCTGCAAGCACTGGGTTTGAATGGAGAATGTGAGACTTACACCCGAATAGAAGATATGGCAACCCAGTATATCAAAGCACTACGCAAGATTCAGCCGAATGGTCCATATTTTCTGGGAGGTTGGTCAATGGGCGGCGTTGTCGCTTTTGAAATGGCAACTCAGTTACTAAAACATGGTCATCAAGTTGCCATGCTTGCCATGCTAGACAGCCCAGCACCAGTTCCTAGTAATAAAACTACAGAGATTGATGACGACGATGATGTCAAAATATTAGTTGATTTTGCCATAGATATGGCACGGTCTGCTGGGAAAAACCTATCGGGTTCGGTTGAGCAACTTCAGGGACTGACGCTGGAGGAGCAGTTGAACTACTTCTTAGAGCAAGCAAGGATAGCTAACCTCCTGCCTTTGGATTTTGAACTTCAACAGCTTCGCTTTCTTCTGAAGGTTTTTCAGAGTAATGTACGAGCTTTACAGAGCTATGTACCACAAGTTTATCCAAACCCAATTATATACTTTCAAGCTAGTGAGGAAGTATCTAATGATTTGCATAATCCTACTTTAAGTTGGGGTAGAGCCTCACGTGAGCCAATAAAGATTATTACTATACCAAGCAATCATTATACAATAATGACAAAGCCTCATGTCCAGGTTGTGGTAGAACATTTAATGGTTTTTAAAAATTAGAAATCAAGGAAACAGAATGAGTGATTAGTAAAGAAT
>JAQYWN010000579.1 GCA_029379265.1 Rhizonema sp. NSF051 | reverse complement strand
GAGAAATAGTATTGAGCAATTGTCTAATCTTACTAGTAAATTGTTAATAGCTCCCGCTAATATTGAATTGCAAATTTCACAAAATGAACTAATATTCATCCACTTGGGTGAAATGAATATTAGTTCAATTATTAACCAAGTGATAGCAGAACAAGGTATTGTAAGTAAGAAGCAGATACTGCGGGTTCTTAATTCCAGCTTGTTAATTCGAGATGATGTAAGTTTAGTCTTGTCAAATTTAGGAATTTCTTTAAAGTTTACCAGCAATTTTCAGTTAAACTTAGATGAATTTTTTAGCTTTGATAGTTCTGTTTCATACATGAAAACGGCACTCAATAGCATTATTTACGAAATTTTTGGCAACTCTGAAGTCACATTATCTACACCGGAGTTGTGTCTTTTTAATAATCTTCACGCGCCAGAACTCAGTTTAAAAGGATTACTGAATTCCCAATGTTTTATACTAAAATTTAGCGAGAGAATTACATTAAACTATCAATTACATACCGAATTTGATTTTAGTCGATTAAAAAGTAGAATTCCCATCATTGAAGACTTGAAGTTAATTGACTCGGAACTGATTATAACTAACCTTGGCTATTCTTTCACACATCCAAAATTAGGTCGAATTAATTTAAGTAAAGGGTTGAACTTGATTGGAGATATTAATTTTGCCAATCTTGATACAAATTTTGGTAATTTCATTCACAGTAAATTAGGAATTGGTCTTTTAAAGGTTTATATTAGCTTCGATTCTGCGGGATTAATAAGTTTAAAGGGTAATATTCCTGGCAATATTCAGCTATTTTCTATTGAAAAATTTAATGCCACTTTTTGTAATATGCTCATCGGGTTAGATCTTGGATCTGATTTAAAGCCGAACTTTGGATTAACTGGAAATCTAAACCTCCAAGGCTACGATCCCACCCAAAACCAAGAACCTACCTTATTTCTCGCTGGCGAACTTTCCCTCGAGCCAACATCTTTAACCGCATTCTTCTCTCAACAAGGTGAAAACTCCTGGTTCAATCCCTATGGATTGGTAGGAACTGAACTTCGCAATATCGCTTTTCAGGGAGGCGGGACTTATTTACCTCCCTACTTCGATAATTTTGGTTTCATTGGAGATTTAAAATGGGGAGAAATTGACCTTAACGTAGCATTCCTCATTGATACTAACGATCCTGAGAAATTAGCCTTAGTTTTAACTATTAATCAGGCAGTCAGCTTAGTAGATTTGTGGGAGGGACCAGTTGCTGGTTTCATTTTTAAGCAAGCTAATTACCCAACTGATTTAGTTAGTAAAGCATTAGGTTTTTTAAACACTTTTCTTGATTTAAACATCGAATCTTTACGAGATGAAAATGGAAAACTCAATCATTTAATAAAGTTTGTTCCTTTCCCGACGACAATTGCCGGTCAACCGATATCAGAAGGGTTGGAAATTAATGGCAAGATTACTGCTTGGGGACATGCGGCAATCTTAGCCCTTCATGGTGACATAACTTTCAGTAACGTTGAGGGTTCGTTGAAAGTTCATGAAATAGATTTAGGATTTCTGAAAATTAGAGGAACCAATGACGATAGTTTAGATTTAGCTCTAAAGGTAACGCCTAGTCAGCAGTATCTCATGGGGGATGGTTATGTTGAGATTCTCAATAATCAAATCGCGAATGTTGAATTTCAGATTACACCTACTAATGCCATCTTTGAAAACTTTGACCTTAATTTAGCCAATCTGTTAACTATCGATGTTAATACCCTTAGCATCGACCTTGAATCTGGTAGTGGTAGTGGTTCCGGAACGATTTCAATTTTAGGAAATACTTTAGCAGGTACTACGTTTGATGTTACTCGCAATAGTGTTACGCTGAAGAATACCAAGCTAAACTTAGTAGGTTTCTTGACTGTCGATATTCCGACTTTCACGGTTAACTTGACAAATCAAAGTGCGACGGGAACAGCAAAGATCACTGCTTTTAATCAATCTTTGGGTAGCGGCACCTTATCAGTTAACACTCAGAAGATCACCATTAATAATGCTTCTCTGAGTTTAGGGGATATTATTAAGCTGAATGTTCCTAATCTTAACCTTGACTCGATGAATAAAAAGGTTTTTGGTTTAAGCGATGTTACTCTTCTTGGTAAACAATTCACCTCGTTGGGTATCAGCCTTAATAAAAGTGGGTTTCAAGCTACGAGTAATTTCAATTTTGGCATTTTAGCTTTCAATGGTGCTACACTCGCTCTGAACACAGGGACTAATGGTAATATCAATAATTCTGCCAGTATTGCGGGGAATCTCAAGTTTATAGGTTACAATTTTGCTAACATCATTGCTAGCGTTAATAGCAGCAAATTAACCGCGTCTGGTAGCTTTAATTTTGGTGGTATCTTAATGCTTAAAGGCGCAAACAATAAGAAAAATGCGACAATAAAGCTCAAAAAGGCAAATAACGGACTTTACAGTTCAGTTAGTATTGCAGGTAGTTTTTATCTGTTGGGTAAAGAGTTGACTTCAGTCACTGTCAACGCTAATGGTGGAATTTTAAAAGTTTTGGGCATAAAAATTATCAAAAATCCTGATCGAAGAAAGAGTGTACGATTATAAGGTAAGGACTTTATCTTCGATCTCTGAGTGCTAACTGCTGATTGGTTAAATCATCTAAATATGCATAATTAATAAAACACTCATCACATTCATCATTCCAAATTGCATAGAATTCTTCAATAATCAATTCAAGTTGTTCCATTGATTTAAATTTCCAAGTCCAAGGTCCTTTCTTGGCTGTAGGTATTAAAATATCATTAGCAATTTCTTGAATTCGCTTAGCTTCAAATTGTTTGTTCAAGCTAGGCACAATCCTCATTCTATAATCTTTTGCGAGTGCTTGTACTTCATTAATTAATTCAAAACAGGGATGAGCTAACTTTGTCAACTTATTCCATTCAGAACGAATAACATCTTGTTTTTGTTGTTTTAAGAGTGCTAATTTATGTAATTGTTCTTGCTCTAATAATTTAGCTTGAGCTTTCCGCGTTCTATTCTCAGCCGCTTTTTTTAATTCTTCATGAGTAAATTCAATTTGATCGAGAATATCAGTGCGATAAACTTTTATAGTCTTGAACTTAGGTTTCTCTGGATCTATCTCTACAAGAGCTAATTCACAATATTGTTTTAGTTGTTTTTCTGTCCATTGATAATACCCAAATGGTGATGTTATCGACTCTGCTTTGATAAGTTGAGCAGGCTGGTAATCTCGGTTCTCGAGTTTTACAACACGTTCAAGTGAAAAAAACATGGCAGCATGACGATTTCTGGCAAAATCATATTCAAAATCTGGATTACCTAGTGCTTTGCGCTGCTTAGATGTAAGTTCACTCTTCTTTAAGTAGCCTTCTAGTTTCATAATTAGTTTTTAAGTGTAATCAGTTATATTACGTTAAACATTCAGCCATTAGCAGTCAGCGATGAAAGGAATTTTATAGAAAAAGGTGGCAAAATATTTATAGCCGACTCATATGGGCTGACGGCTAAATGCTAAAGGGCTGTATATTGTGTTACTTCGCCAACGCCCTCACAAACTCAGCTGTTGATTCATAAGGTAAAACGTTACGACCAGGGATTTCAATTCCCGAACCTTGAGGTAAACAGGCAAGGTAATCAGCCAAGCGTTCATCTGGTGTTTCTTGTTTACCGACTTGGCTAATGCTTGATGCTGTTTCGCCCACAACGACTAGTGTTGGTTGTTTAATGGAGGCGATCGCACTGCTATAATCCTTGCGCCAAAATCCAGCTAGAAAAGAGAACACTGCATGGCGACTGGCGATATTTTCTGCACCTGCACGCAAGGTATTCAACCATTCCGCATCAACATCGGCAGCTGAGTCAAATAGTTGACAAGTTGAGAAATCACGCAAAAACTTCTCACGTCGGGCATAGCGATAAAAAGCATTACCAAAAGGAGAATCTAAAATATTCCAGATCAATTTTCTCTGCGAAGAAGGTGTTTCTTTCGTAATCACAGCCCAAGCCGGAGGACCAGCCAGTACAAGCCCGGAGATTAAGTTTGGTTCTTTTTTAACTAATTCGATAGCAACAGGCAGTAGTGCGCCTTGTACCACCACCTTCACAGGCTTTTGGACGACTGTCTGTAAAAATTGCTGCAACTGTTCTGCCCAATTGTCAGGAGTGTAAGCCACATGAGGCATATCACTCTCACCACATCCTAGTAAATCGGGATTGTAAATTGGATTGCGATGACCTTGTTGATACCATTCACGACAAAATCGCTGCCAAAATTGCCGTGATAAACCGACACCAATCGGATGAATAAGCAACAGCGGAATGCCTTCAGCCGTTGAATGAGTTGGGTTATGAACTTCGTAGGCGCACCGATATTTCTTCCAAGTGTAAAACATAAGGAGTGGGTAATGAGAAAGGGGACCCGACAGAGTGGGGATGAGGGGCAGAGAAAATGGGTAATGGGCAATAGAAAGAAAGAACAATTACCTTTTTCCTATTCTCAATTACTAATTACCAACTACCCATTCCTACTGGGTAATTAAAAAATCATCTGTGGATGAATCAATTGATATCCGGCTTGTTTTATCTTTTGGTTCGATACTTTAGTATTGTATGAACGGGTACTTTTTTGGGTTGAATCCCATGTCACTTTTGGTAAACTGTGTTTTTCACAAATATTATTAAGCAATTCTTTGCTTGTCAGATGTGCATCATCTACTAAGTTATAAATACCGTGCCAGCAATGACGACGGGCAAACTCTATAGACGCCACAATATCATCAAGGTGAATCCAATTTGTTGTATCCCTACCGTCACCTGGTCTTGTTGTTCCTGCCACTCGACCAAATATATTCACCAGTTCTCGTCCAGGACCGTAAATTCCTCCCAAGCGCAAGACACAAACACGGAGATGTTCACTGTTATCTGACAGTAAAACTTGCTCGGTATCACTGAGAATTTGCCCGTTTGGGTTGGCAGGTGCAACGGGTGATTCTTCATCTACCCACTCCCCGTTTCTATCACCGTAAACAGAATAACTTCCTGTATATATCAGTTGTTGTACAGTGGGAATCTGCTTTAAGACAGATATTAAATTTTGGGCTGTTTGCAGATAACTTTCTGCATAAGTATCCGCACTTTTTGCGCCCACACTTAACAGCACAACATCTTGATTTTTCAAGACTGATTTGAGTTTATCTAGGTCATGTCCTTCGACGACTGCGACTTGTTGGGCCACTGCTTGCAGTGTTGGAACACGTTCAGGAGTTGTCGTCGTAGCAGTGACAATAAAAGATTTTTTTTGCTGCCAATATTGGGCAACTGCATAACCGACATAACCGCAACCAATAATAGCAACGTTCATAATGAGTTAGG
The DNA here is from genome assembly GCA_029379265.1 of Rhizonema sp. NSF051. Lineage (GTDB taxonomy): Bacteria > Cyanobacteriota > Cyanobacteriia > Cyanobacteriales > Nostocaceae > Rhizonema. Next base: position 60 of record JAQYWN010000579.1, on the reverse strand, counting down.
AGTTAGAAGGCACAAAGTTACAAGTAGGGGTAGGTTTTACCAAAAATATACCTATTTAAT
>JAQYWN010000578.1 GCA_029379265.1 Rhizonema sp. NSF051 | reverse complement strand
TGACTATTTTTGCCTTTTTTCACAAAAAAACTATGAAACCTGATAAGATACTTGAAAATTATTTTTAATAAAACTGCGCTTGACAAAAGTACGGTATTAATTTGCTCTCAAATCTGCGTGAGGAGAAAAATGAAAAGAGTGTGGAAGTTTCTACTGGCTAGTCCAGTAGTTTTCGTCGGTACAATACTAGTCGCTAATGATGCGGTATTTGCACAAAAAATACAAAATGTTTCGGAAATCACTGATAAACAATTGGGAGCAAATCCAGAAAAAAAAGTGGAGAATAGCACTCAATCCAATTCCATGTCGCAGTTAAATTCGGTATCTCAGCTATCGGATGTGCAACCGACAGACTGGGCATTTCAAGCCTTGCAATCATTGGTAGAGAGATATGGGTGTATTGCTGGATACCCTAATGGAACTTATCGTGGGAACCGAGCAATGACGCGATATGAGTTCGCGGCTGGTTTGAACGCTTGTCTGAACAGAGTCAACGAACTCATTGCGACTGCTACATCTGATGTAGTCACCAAGCAAGATGTAGCAACATTACAAAAGCTGCAAGAGCAATTTCGCGGAGAATTGACAGCACTACGAGGACGTGTAGACGTCGTCGAAGCTCACAATGCTGAAATAGAAGCACATCAGTTCTCTACCACGACAAAACTTAATGGCGTTGCCATTTTTGCACCCGTAAGCATCTTTGCAGGCGATAATGCTAGAGGTCAAAGACTAAATAGGAATACGATCTTTGCAGACAGAATACGTCTTAACTTTGATACTAGCTTTACAGGAAAAGACCAGTTAAGAACTCGACTCCAAGCAACAAATTTAGATGCTTTGTCTGGTACTTCTACCTCCACACCAGAAGGAGATCTGCGATTTGGTGGTCCAACTTATTCTACTGGTGGTGGTAATAGCGTTGTTCTTGACGCATTATTGTATAGTTTTCCAATAGGTAAAAATACAACAGTTGTACTTGAGGCGAATGCTGGTGCTGCCGATGATTTTACCAATACGGTCAACCCTTTTCTAGATAATGATGGTGATAGCGGTGCTCTGTCTAACTTTGGCACCCGCAATCCAATTTATTATCCTGTAGCAGGTAGTGGGGCAGCAATCAGGCATCAATTCAACAAAAATTTAGAACTTACTTTGGGTTATTTAGCCAATACGCCTAGCGATCCCTCACTAGGTAGTGGCTTGTTTTCGGGCGGTTATGGAGCAATCGGGCAATTGACAATCAAGCCAAGCGATCGCTTCACTCTCGGCTTGACTTACGTTAATGCCTATAACTCCGATCTGACTGCAGGAAGCAATCGCGCTAACTTGCATTCAGCCTTGCTCAGTATAAACGACAATTCATCTGTTTCTGGTGGTCCGAGTCAGGGTAATGTGGGTGTAACTCAACCCACTGGTAACTCAGTTTTACCTCCCGCGTTGGAAGCCTTGAGAGGGACGAGTCTGCCAGTTGTCAGTAATTCCTACGGTATTGAGGCATCCTTTCAGATCAACCCGAGATTTTTAATCGGTGGTTGGGTTGGCTACACAAATGAGCGTACCCTTTCTACCCTCGGCGGAGCCATTCCCCGTGGTGATTTTGATGTTTGGAATTATGCCGTGACACTAGCCTTTCCAGATTTGGGCAAAAAGGGCAGTGTTGGAGGTATCATCGTCGGTATGGAACCTAGGGTTACTGGTGTAAGTAATAGTCTTAGAGGTGTAATCGGCAAAGATCCAGATATTTCATTGCATATAGAAGGGTTATATCAGTACCCACTCACCGACAATATCACTATTACACCAGGAATCATCTGGCTGACAGCACCGGATAGTAACAGTAACAATAGTGGTGCTGTGATTGGCACTGTAAGAACCACCTTTACTTTCTAAAGCACTACTATTTGTAAGGTAGGAAGAAGGGTGTACAACCGTCTTCCTACCTTCATGTCTAAATCCGCGCCTCATAATACGGGCAGGTTTGATGAAGATATCGTGTTTGCTAAGAAGTTCTCTCGATTAAACCTGTCCTTACTGAAATCTTTTATGTTATAACATTGACAATTATTCCCCAAAATGTTTTTGGGAAAATTTTAGAAAATAATAACCTAAGAAGGACTGTGTTGGGAAAATTTGTATGTTGAACTGGAACTAGTGTTAGAGGGTTGGACTCAATCAATTGGATAGTTTTAACTTTAAAACCCTTAAGTTGATGCGTTGAGGAGTGCTTAATATTATTATGTGTGCCTATTTTATCTCCGATTCAGGTTCCACTGGTACGGAAATGACCATAAGTCAAGAAAAACAAAAGTTGCTGATGCAAGGTGAAATTTTGGTAGAAACGCGATCGCACACGGCGTGGGGTGGTGCTGTAACCGCCTTGATGTATGTGCCGTTAGTGCGATCAAACGTATGGCAGCAACTTACTGACTATCCGCGTTGGGTGCAATATTTTCCTGATGTCACCAAGAGCGAAATCCTACAACGAGGTGATGTCAAGCGTCTGTATCAAGCAGCACAAAAAGCCTTTTTGTTTTTCACCGCTCAAGTGGAAATTTACCTGAGTGTTGTGGAAGATTTAGGACAAAAAATTCAATTTCAGTTAGAGAAAGGGAGTTTTCACGATTTTAATGCTAATTTAGAGCTAAAAGACTGCAATTCTGGAACTTTATTAACTTATACCGTGCAAGCTACCCCGACTATTCCCATTCCTTCAATTTTCATTCAGCAAGCAATGAATTTTGAATTGCCTACAAACATGCGTAAGATGCGGCAAGTGCTTTGTAAAGGTCAACAATAAGCATGTCACAGGCGAAAGAAATTTTGGAGTTTTGGTTTGGCGATCCCGAACAACCGGATTACGGCAAACCAAAACGTTTCTGGTTCACCAAAAAATCTGAATTTGATGAAGAACTACGGATTCAGTTTTTACAAGATTACCGAAAAGCGGCAGCAGGATATCTAGACGATTGGATCGAGACACCCGAAACTTGTCTAGCACTGATTCTGCTCCTGGATCAATTTCCGCGAAATATGTTTCGCCGTACTCCCGAAGCCTTCGCGACTGACTGGGAAGCGTTATCAGTGGCGCAGCACGCCGTTGCACAAGGTTATGACCAAAAATTGCTTCCTGTAAAACGTTGGTTTGTTTACTTGCCCTTTGAACATAGTGAAAATTTAGAGCATCAACAGCAAGCAGTACGATTGTTTCGGCAACTGAGGTTTCACCATGAAAGTGCAAGTTGTATTGAGTACGCAATCCGTCATAAGTCAGTCATTGAAACTTTCGGTCGTTTTCCCCATCGCAATGCGATTTTGGGACGAATTTCTACTCCAGAAGAAAAAGACTTTTTGAAACAGTCTCGCTCATCTTTTTAAGAGCGCTCTGGAGCAATCTAAGATCCCCTACAACTCTTACGAAGTTGGGGATCTTAGCTAATATGATGCACTACACTGTCGGATTTCATCCCCGAAAACCCAGCCTTGAGTACCATCAGAAAGTCTAACTTGTGCAAAATCACCTTTAGATTGAATGAATAGAACTTTCTCTCCTAAAGAAAGTTGTTTCAATGAACCAACTTCTGTTTGAGGTTCGGGACGTAGTTTAGCTAAGTATTTTCCACCTGTAGGAGATACAACACGACACAGTTGCGGTTGTTGTGAGATGAAATTCTGTCGGGAATCGTTTCTCCCTAAATTTCCAGTTTTCAAAAAAATTAAACCACCAAGTACACTGACAAAAGCCGCGACACCCACTCCCATGAATGGCTGAACTTTACTACGTGAGGATGGAGAAGCTCGAAAATATTGCCTCGGTGGAACTGTAGGTGGAATATTCTGAGGCTTGTATATTCTCGATATCCTTGCAGTTTGAGGTACAGGTTGTTGTGGTTTAATATGAACAAGCGCATATTCCCTAGGAGTGTACCCGGCAGGATATTCCTTGCACGTAATGCTACTTACTTTAAAATCCTGTAATCCCAAGCGTAGATGGCTTCCAGCAGCAAGTGGTATTTCACCAGCTAAAAGCAATTGTCCATCAATAATTGGAGGATTCTTCTGGCGCAGATTTCGTAAATAAAACCTCTGCTTTTCGGAATGAAAAAAGATTTCTATGTGAAGACTGGATATTGTAGGGTCTGGGACAACAATATCACACTCTTGGGGATCGCGACCAATGCGGATTTTACCAGGATTTTTGCTTTGTTGCCTCTCGAGGATTTTGCGGGTTTTTACTTGTCCATTTTCAAGCCATTCTAGAATCAATTCATGGAGAATTGTCTTGTCATCGCTCGGACTTACCAATTCTTGTAGTGCCTCTAAAACCTCAGTTGCCGTTTTGTAGCGATCTTTGAAATAATAATGTGTCATCTGAGTTAAGACAGTAGCTAATTCCGCACTCACTGATGTCATGTGTTGCCACAATATCTCTCCTGTTTCTGAGTCATCTTGAAGTTCTTGCGGATGCACTCCTGTCAAAGCTTGAATCCCCATCATTCCCAAAGCATAGATATCACTACTGGGGCGTGGGAAACGTCTAGTTTGTTCGGATGGCATATAACCTCGAGTTCCAATGACTAGAGTAATGTTTTGCCTTGCTACCCCAATTGCTGTTTGGCTTCTTAGTTGCTTGATTGCTCCAAAATCAATCAGAACTAATTTCTGATCTGAAGCACGTCTGATGATATTGTCTGGTTTAATATCCCGATGAATAACCCCTTGATTGTGAACAAATTCTAAAATCTCCAAGATCTCTTGAAGCATTTCAATAATCTGATTTTCAGTCCACTTTACCCCTGGTGCTAGTTCCCGACTTAGAGGATGCCCATCAATAAAATCTTGCACCAAGTAAAATTCTTGGTTTTCTTCAAAATAAGCCAAGAGCCGGGGGATTTGTTCGTGACTACCCAACTGTTGCAGAGTTTCCGCTTCTTTTTGAAAAAGCTTTCTAGCAGTTTCTAAAATCTCAGGATCGGTACTAGTCGTTTTTAGATGTTTGAGGACACAGTTAGGGTTTCCTGGAAGATGAATGTCCTCTACAATATATGTTTGCCCAAAGCCCCCTTCAGCTAAGACTTTAAGGACTTTATAATGTCCTGCTAGTAACTGACCAATCATATTTTAACGGTAATTAATAAAAAATATTGTCATGTCTTATCTAACTATCTAATACCCAATTGGCATCGGTAGTCTTGTTTAATGGTTTAAATCTTAGTCTGTCAGGCTTTTCCATCCCAAACCCAAAATCTAAAATTGGTATAACTTTTTTTGTTTTTTAACATTTTATGGAACATCCAAACGCTTTTCCAAGAAATAAGTAGCTTAAAGTCTCAACTCACATCATTTTTCTTCAGTAGCCAAGAGTGAAATAATCCTGGTATGTTAATGAATAACAAATCTAATCAAGTAGTGTTGCCAGTTTGGCAGGTTTTGCAAATATTTATAAATTTGCGGAATGATAACCTAGCTGATTTATTTAGTCAAATTTACAGATATCTT
>JAQYWN010000577.1 GCA_029379265.1 Rhizonema sp. NSF051 | reverse complement strand
GATTTAATTATCTGCAATGGAGTCTTTGGGCATGGATTAGATGAGAGGGAAGATGTAGATAAAGCATACGGTGCCTGCTACCAATGTTTAAGAAATGGTGGTGTCCTGATCATCGGTTGGAATGATGATGCAGAACCTTTTCCACTGGGCACTTCTGAAAGCATAAAAAAATTCAAGCCATTTATTTTCACGCCTTTATCAAATTCAAGTTCACAAATATCAATTGCACAATACATGAATGTTACAGATGGAAGTGAGTCACATGTGTACAACTTTTACATTAAGTAAGTGAAAATAGCTTCTTTGTTTAGCCTTTTAAAAAGGGTGTACTGAGTTCTGTTGATGCTGGTGGTACTTCTTGGCAGCCATAGCAAAACCAAGAAAGCCCCACAATACTACACCAGGGACTGAAGTCATCAAGCTACTAAAAATTAACTGGAAGACAATTGCAAGACCAATAGAACGAGCAGCATTGGCAAAGGGATCACTTCTGGCAACAGAACTTTGGTATACAGTGTACAGTATTAAAAATAATCCTCCAATATAGGGGATACCTCCAAGCCAGCCCAGAGAGAATAAAGTATCGAGAACACCGCTATCAAGAACGATTGGTACTAGCTTGCCATTGCTATCTACAGCCCATGTACCTCCAATGCCATTGCCCAGAACATTAGTCAGGGCAAGATTGATGTTGCGATTGTAATTTGCTGAGCGATCCTGATAGCTTTGGTCTTTTTCAATATTTGAGAAAGATTCAAAACGCTTGTTAATAACTGTGGCGAATGGCTCAATAGTTACTAATGGTACTATAGCGATTACCATCACCAAAATCGTCACCATCAAACGCTTCTGAAGCTTGGGTTTAAGACTACTTAGCATGCTAAGTAACCCAACTAACCAGCCTCCCCAAGCAGCACGTGCCATACTAAGTAGGAATGACAAATAGCCAGCAATCGAGGCTGGGATACGCATTGAACTTTGACTGCTGAACAACAATATCAGTCCCGCCATCATGACTGCTGCAAAAGGACCTGGAGAGTGCATGGTGCTCCAGACACGAATCCCCAATGGTTGGGGGGTTCCAAAGGTTGTCAATTTCGTCTTCAATAACCAAAATTTATCCCACTCTGGTGCTATGAGGTATTGCACTACACCATACGCACCTGTTAATAGTACACCCCAAACAAAAACAGTTTTGGTGTTTTCGCGCATACTGGGATAACTTCGCCAATTCACAAATATGTGAAAACCAAACAGGACTGGAGTAAGCCAGTCCAGCATTGTACGGACTACGACAATAGGTGGGAAGTGAACTAGTCCAATTAAAAAACCATATATAACGCTAAAAATAGCTAAGATAAACGGTAAACCACCCATACGGTAAGACTTGGGTAATTGACGAATAAATGTATAAAAAGTGATTAGCGTTACTAAAAATGGTGTTACTAGTATTGGACTAGGCTCTACCCAACCGCTCTTAAAATCTATTAGGCGGCGAATCAATGCGATGAGAAACCAAATCCACCATGTGTAGCCGAGATAGAGTGTGGGATATCGCGCATAAAGGAAAACTCCCACAATAAAACTCGCTACCGGAAATATTTGACGCAGCAAACCACCTGCACCGCCGAAAATGCCAGCAACAGTGAGAAATATTAGCCCGCCAATTGCTAGCCAAGCCAATGATTGCTGTTGCGGCGAGACGTTTTGATTTGGAAAATCTGGCGAAAGGTTTTCTCTGTAAGTCACTCAACGTCTCCTACTGTAATCGAGGTTTGCGGAATAATTTTCGGGCGCGATAGCGAAGCGCTGCTGCCAAAGGCAGATCGCTGCCATGTACAAAAGCCCTGCCATCTTCCACGTATCGAGGCAAACCACTTTGCCACAGCCAAAGTTCCTTCGCGGGGAAACAACCGTAATAACTGCACAAAACCTAATGCATCTCGTGTTCCAATTAACATTGACCAGACTGCAAACACAAACCTTTGTATTGGCTTCATGTGTTCTAGCAAAGCTAGAGTTTCATTGTGTATTGCATTAATCAACGCAAGATCATTAAATTTGTTTCGTTGATCTTCGTCAAAACGCTGTGCGGGATAGTGATTCACTGCCACATCAGGATCGTAAATCAGCTTCCAACCTGCACGTTTCAAAGCTAGACAGAACGCGAGTTCAAAATGTACCTGTGCTCCGGAGCCGCGCATCCGTTCATCAAAACGCAATCCGGCAATTGCCTGACGACGATAACTCACGTTTACTCCCTTGAGTACATCTACCTCGCGCGGTTCCCCTACTCCTAAATGATGATTGCCGATAGCTCGCCCAAACCATTGCAACTGCCCTACCACTTGCTTCGCTCCATCGAGCAGTTGATTGCCTTGATACACCCAATCGCGCCCACCTACTGCACCAATGCGACTATCAGCGAGAAAGTATGCTTCAATGCGTTGCAGCCAATCAGGTAATGGTGCAGCATCGTCATCAGTAAATGCAATAATATCCCCATTGGCTGCATCAAGCCCTGCATTCATTGCTGCTATCACACCCGGTATCTTTACCGTCACGGTTTGCAATTTTGTGTAGGTTTTCTTATTGTCTTCAAGAAATTTCCAAGTTTGGGCATCCGTATCACGTACCACCACCAAGACTTGATCGGTTTGCCGAGTTTGCTGTTGCAGCGCCGACAAGCAACGTGCTAGGTCTTGGGGACGGCAATAAGTGGGTATGATAACAGTTATTTTCATTTGAAATGCAAGGGTTTAAAGATAAATTTAGTAATTTGAACAACGCCAGTTAGTTTACTGTTACTGATCCTTTAGGCAGAGTCATTACGAGAGAGGGGGCAGAACCTTTAACCGACTTTTCTAACTCCTCGAATAGATCTACATAGGTTTTTGCCATAGTAGCCCAGCTATATTGTTCTGCAACAGAGCGAGCTGCAATCCCCATCTGTTCTCTGTGTGCGCGATCGCTTACCAAAGACAACAGTGAGAAAGCCAAAGCATCGGCGTCGTCTGAGTTGGGTAATACTACCCCACATTCTGGTGTCACCAATTCTGCACCCCCTGTTGTCGTTGAGGTAACCACGGGAAGTCCTGAAGCAAGGGCTTCTAACAGTACCAGGGTACAAGCTTCATAACGAGATGGAAACACAAATAAATCCACCGCCTGCATAATCTGCGCGACATCACGTCGATATCCCAGAAAATGCACTCTGTCATTTACCCCTAATGACGCTGCTAACTGCGGGAAAGGGCTACCCTGAGTATTACCTAAAACTGCCAGATGTAAATCGGGCACTTTTACTAAGGCATGAAGCACGGTATCTAAATTTTTCCTTGGTGTGCGGATATCTCCAGCAAATAGTGCTAGCGTGACATTTTCTGGCAGAGCAAATTTTTGCCGTTCTAGCTTTCCTGGCGAAAATTCTTGCAAGTCAACACCATTTAAAATCACGCGAATCTGGGTACGCGGCACGCCAATGTCTTCCAATTCTTGTGCTACTTTCTCAGATACAGCTACCACAACTTTCGCTCTTGGAAAAGCTTGTTTTTCTTTATTAGCATTCCATGATGTATATAACCACTGGTAAAAACCATAGAAATCTCGACGGATGCGGGAAACATGTGCACGCGAACGAAGCCAAGAACTGTGGACAAAATGTACAGCATTGACATCAGCATCGGCATCAGTAATTGCTCCGTTGACTTTTACCAAATCAACTTCTGAGCGATGCTGACGCAACCAACCTGCACTTTTTTGAGCAAATATGAAATTACGAATAAATTCAGTAGCCCAACCTTCCACAGAAATAGAAATCCAATTTACTTCGCTACTCTGCTGCAAGTCTGGGGCTACTTCACTAGCTAACAATGTGAGATGATGACCTCGACGAAGTGCTTCCTTGGCAACTTCATAGTTCACCCTCCCCTGCCCATCGCCTTTTTTTACTTGATGGGTTACAATACAAAGTTCCACACATTACCTTCCTTCTAAAATAATTTCCAGTTTTTGCTTAACAGTCGTTATTTTAACGCTCCTCCTAGAAATTGATTAATTATCTGTCGCCGAGTGAAACTGAGAATCAGTGCTGTGATAGTTAGCTTTCTTAAACTTCTGTTTACTTGTATCACTCCCAATACCGTTCGGTTAAGAAATTTATTCGTTAAGGCTGGCAGGGCAGGCAGTTCTTGAGTAGAGGTGCAGTTCTCGGGAAAGAATTGATAGACAATACGTCCCTCCTACATACCTGTTTGGCAGTCCATCAACACTAGGAGCAGCAGTATAAATTTTAATGATTGGTAGCGCATACCTGTCAAGAAGCTATATCGATTGCACTGACAAACCCATGTTAACTCAATCATGTCAATATACAAGTGTCTATCCTTTATGGGACACCTGTAACAATACATTATTCTCTTAAATTTCTCATTTTGAGACATTCATCAACTGACTCGCTAACTGCTGAGGAGTAAAACTCAGCATAAGTGCTGCCATAGTTCGCAAATTAAATTTTTGTTTACTAATAGCACTCAAAAGATAAGGACGTGCTTGAGATTTATTTTCAGTTCGCAGTAAGCCGATCGCTAAAGTTGTATGAGCTTCTAGCCATTTTTGCTGGAAATACAACTTAAATTGAACAAGCCGCTCATCTTCCATAAACTGCTGATAACAGAATATTTCACTTTTGGCTTTGCGGATTTTTGCCTGAGCATCTTTGCTACCACTTAGCATCGTATCCGTTGAATCATGCTCGCGGTATAAAGTGAGTTTTTCCGGCTCATAGTAAGCTCCATAACCAGAAATGCAACAAAGGTAAGTTAGATACAGATCCCACATACCACCCACTTCTGAAGGAATACTATCCCAGTCAATAAACTCGTTGCGAACTACGCAACCTGCTGCAGTCGGGACAGATTTATGTACGACTCCAATTTCCGAAAAAGGTTGATGTATTCCTTTCTTCAGCGTGTTCCGTTTGTAAGCTTGTGTATTCTTTTGAGTACCAGCATCATTAATTCTGCCTTGTGAATCCATAATGTATTGGTCACAAAAAGCTAAAATTAGATTGGGATTTTCTTCTAGTGGTGGAACAAGCTTTGCTAAAAACTCCTCGTTCCACATATCATCGTCATGAAGACTGGCAACGTACTTACCTTTACCCATTTTGAAGGCGTACATTTGATTGGCGAACATTCCCAGATTTGTAGGCTGTCTCCAAAACCGAATGCGAGAGTCTTGAAAAGATTCAACTATCTCTTGAGTATTTTCTGTACTGCAATTATCACAAACAATAATTTCAGTGTTTTGATAAGTTTGCTTGACAGCACTTGCGATCGCTTGCTTTAGATATTCTGGTCGATTGTAGGTTGGTATAACGATGCTAACTAATGGTTGTGTGGGTTCGTTATCGATCATATTTCTCAATCCTAGTGCTTATCTTGAGCAAAGTAGTACTCACTTATTCTTTAGTACTACTACCCTATTTATAGTTATTTAT
>JAQYWN010000058.1 GCA_029379265.1 Rhizonema sp. NSF051 | reverse complement strand
GAGTATTTCTTCTATAATTATATGTTATATATTATACTCAATATTTTCGATATGTCAGTAATTTGGTAGCATTATTTTCTGTTTCTATGTAATTAGTGCATAAGTTGTTTTTGCCTACACCTAATTAAGAATATAAAAGTCAAGGCTTTTTAGCTTTACTTTTGTTTATGCATCAATCCATACAGTTCAGGTAGGAGAATTCATCGACTACTCTGACGTTGTCGTGCGACGTCTCACCTGAAATTTCCATCAATCACCTCAACTCAAAGGTATTGACGCATAAGTTTTAAATCAACTGTAGAAACAGGATTTTCAAGATGACTCCACAAGTAGTGAATCAACAACCAACCCGTGAAGCACCTGCCCCCGATCCCATCAAGGTTTCAGCGGCAAACACACAGGAAACAGCTGCGTCTAGTGAGCCTGTTCTCCGTGTGGATAACATTCAGGGTAATATTCTAAGTGGGTTTAATAAAGACTTCCAGACACTGATTTTCCTTGAGATTGAAAATCCAAATGCTTTTAAGCAATGGCTTAAGACGCAGATAAACTTCATTGCTACTGCGTCGGAAGTCATCGCCTTTAACCGCTTATTCAAGTTCACTAGAAAACGCCGCGACAAGGAAGGCACTGTTAAAGCAACTTGGGTGAACCTCGCTTTTTCCTTTGAGGGATTGACTAAACTCACAAAAGATGCTGACACTTTCACCGATAAATCATTTAAAGCTGGACTGGCAGCACGTGCTAAAGACTTAAACGATCCAGTGGATGCTAATGGCAAGCCGATCGGTTGGCTTGTTGGCGGACCGGATAACGGCAAAGTTGACGTAGTTTTCATTGTTGCAAGTGATGAGCGTGCGGATATGCTGTCAGAAGTCGCACGCATTTTAGGAAGCGTTGTCGGATTTACCGATGGAAAAGGCAAAGCTCTCAGCAGTGGAGCCAAGATTACATTTATCGAAGAGGGAGCTAGCCTTCCACCACCTATCGTAGGAGCTGAACATTTTGGCAACCTAGACGGAATATCGCAACCTGGTATTCGTGGCAGGGTTTCTGATAATCCCAATGACTTTCTCACCCCCCGACAAAACCCAGAGAACCGGAATCAGGGTAAACCAGGGCAGGATCTTCTCTGGCCGGGAGAGTTCGTTTTCGGCTACGCCAATCAGAACGAGAAAGCTGAGAAACTGGAAGACAGTAAAGGTGAAATAGTGTCCGCCGGACCAAGCTGGGCGGAAGATGGCTCTTTCCTTGTCTTCCGCCGCTTACGTCAAGATGTGTTCAAATTCCATGAGTTTCTCAACAAAACTGCTGAAAACCTCAACACCAACCCTAGAAAAGTGAGTGCGAAGCTTATTGGTCGTTGGTCCAGTGGCGCACCCACCATCCGTACACCTGAAATCGATACCCCAGCAATGGGTAATGACGACTGCGCGAACAACAATTTTGAATTTAACGATGGGGGAGATTCACCAAAGCAAGTAACAGTCAACGCAGACGATTGCAAGGATAATTTTCCCAGTCCCAAGTTTCCTGACAACGATGTTGTCCCACCATCCAAGGATGCGACGGGTATTCGCTGCCCGTTTATCGCTCATACCCGCAAGTCGTATCCACGTAACGACAAAACACCTGGTGGAGGTATAGATCCGAAGACTGGAGAAGTCAGTATTGATCGCAGCGAAGTCACGACTCAAAAGCACCGCCTGCTGCGTCGTGGCATTCCTTTCGGTCCTATCTCTCCTTCAACTCCAGATAATCCACAACCAGACATAAACTTTGTTGATCGCGGGCTCCACTTCCTGGCGTATCAAACCTCAATTGTTGGTCAGTTTGAGTTCGTCACCCAGAACTGGGTTAACAATAAAGACTTTAGCACGGAGGCTGCTACCAACCACGAGTGTCAGGGTAAACCACCCCTTGGTCAAGATCCAATTATTGGTCAAAGTAACGGTCCCAATGGCAATGGCGATCGCACAAGGAATTTCTTCATCCGCTTTGATGATAACCAGTCTCAGCATCAATGCAAGGAATTAACTGCACCTGAGGACTGGGTAATTACCACAGGTGGTGGCTACTTCTTCGCACCATCGATTAGTGCTATAGAGAAGGTATTGTCAAGCTGATAGATAGAGGTAGGGAGTGGTACTCGCTCTTCCCTACCTCTGAACCGCTTCCATCCACTCAAGACACTTCTGCATCTGTTGGTGCATGGTAGCGGTATCGGCATGATATCTCCGTCCATGACCTGGTAGCACCCACTCAAACGAGTAATTAGCTAAATTACGCATCGATTTTATCTGTTCTGAGTAAGAATACCAGCAGTAATCATTAAAGGCAATGAGTTGCTTGTCTGTATCTGACCAAGCGAGATGATCGCCAGTAAAGAGAAACTTGTTTTTGTACAGTAGAACAGTATGTCCTTTGCTGTGACCGGGAACGGGAATAATTAATAAGTCGGGAGCCAATTGATATGGTTCTACGCCTGTAAGCTGCATTTCGACACTGCGAGTTCCTGGAGTAATGTCGTCCTGATGAAGAATGCGATCGCACCCAAAATGTTCAGCAAACTTCTGATGATCTGCTACATCATCTCTATGCGTCAGGTACATATAACGAATTCCTCCCAACTTTTCCAACTGCTTTACCAGTGGTGGTGTAAACCGGGGAGAATCAACTAAAATGTTCCCGAATGGTAGTTGAATAAAGTAGCTAGCAGCACCGTAGGACTTTTCCGAGTGGTAGCCGCAATTGTAAACATTCTCCTCTACAGAGATAGGAAAACTTAATTGAGCGACTTGAATATCTTGCGGCTTCTCAATTGTAGCAATGGAACTGGTCGGGCAAGCTAACAGAGCTTGAAGTGCCTGTAATCGTTCCCTCTCGTTAGCTGGTTGATGATATACTGCTGATTGTTCGCCATCTTCAATAAACACTTCTCTTGCCATCCAGCGGCAGGTATCACAATCAATACAGGAAGTATCAACGTAAAAATCACCGCTAACATTTTGGGAGCGGCGTAGATTTAAATGAGCCATATTAACCTCTTTCAACCTGCTATTAACTACAGGATGATAAACCTTCTATCACTAAGCTAGCAAAATCATCATGAAAATGTAGAGACTACGGCGATTCGGAAAAGGCAGAATCCTACAATCACGTCTCTAGAAAAGCTTGCTCAAAAGCGAGTTTCCTTCTTTTTCTCAAATTAAGTTCCGGCGTTGCAGCACGGCGTGCTAAAGACATAACAGCAGGACGTCCTGTAGCCGTGAGTGAGTTGCTGTAATATCCGATCTAGGCTGTTCTCGGACACTCGCATAAATGTGTTGATGAAAGCATCCTCACCGATATCATCCAATGTGCGGAAAACTAGCCGTTGTGATCGCCCGATCTGAGTTTGAGTTTCTTTCCACTCAAATCGGCATGTTTCCCTTGTGAGTGAAAACCCAAACTGTTCGATCACCTCAATTCGTTTATCCGCAAATGTAGAGATTAGCAATTGTGAAATAACATTGGCGAGGTTGCAGGAACTATCTCATTTATAGCTCTTCCCACTCTTCTTTACCATGTATTGATGCTTACTACCTGAATAGGGACTATCGAAGCCTGCTTCTTTCAAGTAACGAATTAAGTAGGTAGACGGGAAAATTTACCACTATATAACGAAATGTAAAATCGCTGAAATTAGCTCGTAGTTGCGCTTTAGCGCTCTTAACATTTGTTTGAGAATGTTAAGATTCCCGACTTCTCTAAGAAGTCGGGAATCTCATTGTTCACGAATGATTTAGAACTGCTATTAGGTTAATCATACCAACCCGATTTCTATGACTAACCCATCTCCTTATTACAAAGAGTTTGCTCCTCCCAATGAGATTGCACACCTCGTTGGTGCCTTTTGGAGCTTCTCAATGCCGGATAAAGCAGCTTGCAACTATTCAGTTCCGTATCGAGTTTTGCCTGACGGTTGCATGGATCTCATCTTTCGCTACCAACGATCAACAAACGGTGCAATTGACAGCCCGAGTTTAACAGTGTATGGCTCGACTGACAGATACTACATTGTTGATATAAAACCCTCTACACAGCTCATTGGAGTCCGCTTCAATCCTGGAATGGCAGGGGTATTTCTCAGGCACAATCCCATCAATTTATTTCAGCAGGAAGCCAGAGCTCAGGATTGTTCTGAAAAATTTGTTCAGGTGTTTGATCAACTGTGTGAATGCAGTTCGACTGCTCAAGCATTAAGCACTCTACAAATTAACCTGTTAAAAATTCAGAGAGTGGATCGAGAAGACTCTCCATCAATTCGTGAGGCGCTGAGACTCATTTCCACGAGCAAAGGGCAAATATCAGTATCTCAAGTTGCCAGAGCTATTGGAGTTAGTGAAAGAACATTGCGACGAGGAGTGACGACAGTAGTGGGATTATCACCAAAAGTCCTTGCTCGGATTCTACGATTTCAAAGTGCGGTGTCAAGTATACGATTAGTGCCAAAGCTGCAAACTCAGAAAGAATCGTCATCCTCTGATTTGTGCCGCATTGCTCTAGATTGCGGCTATGCTGATCAAGCGCATATGGGACGAGAATTTTAGCAGTTAGCAGGGTTAAAGCCCTCTGCATTCATTTCATGAAAATTTGCATATCTATAGCAGTTCTCTTTTGGATCCAATACATTGTAAGGGCGAACGGTGAGACAGCCCTGTAGGAGGGTTTCCCTCCATAGGGGACTGCGAACCCGAAGGGCTGTTCGCCCCCTCAGAGTGATGTAGTTCACCCAATTGAGAAGCGCTATAGTACTGCTTTGCGGAATTACAACCGTTTATCACATAAATGAACCACACTGTTGGTAAAGGCGAATAGCCGGAAGTGTCCTCGGGATTGATATCTGGAATACTAAGGATTTGTCCGGTAATACTGTGGAAAATACTCTGATTAATGTTGAACTTGAGGGTGTAAAAGACAAAACTGAACTCAAAAATGAAGATGTCCGCAATATGAGTTTTGCCGACAATTCATTCGATGTTATTCTTTCGCTATTGTGTCTTCACAACATCAATGACAAAATAGAGCGCGAAGTTGCCTGCTGTGAGATTGCTCGGGTTTTGAAACCTGGCGGTACTGCTGTGATCTCGGATTACGTTAACATTTCTGAGTATGCGAAAGTTTTAGCGCAAGTTGGACTAAAAGTGGAGAAGCCAAAATCTTATTTTCTTGAGGCTTACTCGTTGATATGGATGGTGGTTGTCACCAAAGAAAGGTAAGTAATTTGTCTGTTGTTTACAACGGTGCTTGGGGATTCACTTTTTGATCGGAAAACTCCATAAACACTGCGATCAAATGGAGAAATGAAGACGTTGGACTACAAGTGTAATATAAGTTAGTCAAAAAGTTTAGATATATGAGGAAATATAAAAATGGAAGTCGTGTTAGTGAAGTACAGAAAAAATTGAGTCAATTGTTGAGTCAGGTTGAGAAAGGGGAAGAGATTATCATTACTCGTGAGGGGCGAGCGATCGCCCGTTTATCTCCAATGGGACAAACAAAACGTTGCCTCTCTTCTCGCGCTCAGTTGCGCGCTTCTCAACCACTAGCTAAAACGAGCAGTGTGGAAATATTGCAAAGTCTACGCACAGAGGTAAGGTAAATAATTTTGATCCGCAAGCTTTTGCACCTTCCTTGAAACCGGGTTTATGGGAAAACCCAGTTTCCTGGTAGTTTCTAGCTAACAAGTAGATGCAACTTATTTGCTACAGAACTAATGATGTAGTGAGTTAGAGGAAGGCTGTCAATCACCATACCCAAACACAACAGCATCATGTAGGAGATGGAATAAAGAAATAAATTTCTCGCGAGAGTACGATCTTCTGGATTGTGGAGTAAGCGCCATGCTTTGTAAATAAAAACTCCTCCCAAAACAAGTGCGATCGCCCCGTAAAAGATTCCACTGACATGTATTGGATAAATCAGTAACAAGGTTGTTGGTACTGTAATCAAAGTGTAAATCCAAATCTGGCGCACTGTTGCTTCTGCACCTGCTACCACTGGTAGCATTGGTATACCAACCTTTGCGTAATCATCCCGAATCATCAAAGCTAGTGCCCAGAAATGGGGTGGTGTCCATAAAAAGACAGAGGCAAAGATGATCCATGCTGCCCAGCTTAAAGTCCCAGTGACTGCTGCCCAACCCACCAATGCTGGCACGGCTCCTGCCGCACCACCAATCACGATATTTTGAGTGCTGTGGCGTTTCAGCAAATGAGTATAAATTAAGACATAAAAGACAATGCCAGACATTGCTAGCAAAGCGGCTAGCAAGTTGGCGAATACAGTCAGTATGGTGAAGGAAATGATCGCCAGAACGCTGGCAAAAATTAGTGCATCACGCGACTGTACTCTACCTGAAGGCAAAGGACGATGGCGTGTGCGCTCCATGTCATAATCAATATCTCGGTCATACACGCAATTAATCGTCTGGGCGCTTGCAGCGGCCAAAGTGCCACCAGTCAGAGTGATTAATAACAGCAATGGATCTACTTGTCCTTTAGCAGCAATCCACATACTACCAGCAGTGGTAATCAACAACAACGGAATGATCCGAGGTTTGGTTAGCTGGTAGTAACTCTGAATAACTTGTAGAAATGATCCGTGGTGCTTCGAGACATTAGTCTCAATCATTTTGGCCCTAGTTCCTTATTTTTCAATCAACTTGTAGACAAGTGTTGGTAGTTAGTAGTTATTTGCTTGGTTAGTAGTCAGCTTCTCAAGTTTGGATCATAAATACTAACTAACAGTTAACAACTAACAATTTCCTCAAAATCGATAGTTATGGATTCAACCCTTGCGCTTGTTCGCTGTAAGCTTTAAAATCGCGGCTTGTAGCCCAGTCCCGCAATGCTAGAACAGTAAATACTACCAAAGTGCCGAGTAAAGCGGCTCCTATGGCTTGGTGAGATACAGTGAGTGGCTCAACTTGAAGATGTAACTTCAAAGTGGCAACTCCTAACACGATTTGTAATACCAACAAACCCCCAGCAATATTTGCCAGTCGTCGCAAAGCTGGATGCAGTGCTGGAGTACGCCAAGAAACAAATACCACTACTAAAGTTGCCGCAGTTGGCGGTAAGACGCCACCAATATGGCTGTACATAACTGTGCAAAGCTGGGATATGCCGAAGCATTGGTGGAGTGCCCAGCGAGATCCTACCAAAGCACCTAGTAAACTTTGCAAATAAACCAAAACAGATGCCGTTAAACCAAGACTTGGCAACTTACCAACGGTTCCGGTTCCCTCATAGGGAGTGAGTGCCGTACCGATCGCCAGTAGGGTAGTGAAAAATAACAGCGCTGTTCCCAAATGCGCGGTCACGATATCAAACCGCAAAAGTTCGGTGACAGTCAGTCCCCCTAGTATACCTTGGAAGACGATTAAAAACAGGGCGAATGTGGATGCCCAAGGAAGCCATTTGGGTAATAACTGACGCTGCCACCAAGACAATCCGACGAGGGCGATCGCGCTTACACCAATCAATGCTGCATCCAACCTGTGAAACCATTCCAAGAAAACCTGAAAATTCATTTGCTTGGTTGGTACAAGTTCCCCGTAGCACAAAGGCCAGTCTGGGCAAGCGAGTCCAGCATTCATCACGCGAGTAGCACTGCCTATTGCCATCAAAATCAAGGTAGCCACACACATTTTCCACACCAAGCGACGAATTCGTTCCTTTGGCTTCTGGTGGTGTGTAGCCGCTACACTTTGTTGTTCCAGGACAAATTCGCTCATGAAAAATTCCTTCTGCCCGCTTTTCGTAAGCTATCAAATTTCTAAAAATCAGTCAGTCCCGAACGGACACTTTGCCAGGACGTAAAATTTAGGCAAGCAAGTGTCGCCCTATTTCCACCCTAGCGTATAGACCAGAGTTAGAGATTGCCTCTTACCATATACAATGAATCACTTTAACAACTTATAGCTTGAAGCTTTAGGGATTTTTTAAGTTGTGGGGCAGTTTGTAGCACTTTGAGGCTGAAGCCATAGACTACAAGTCTGTTAGTAGCAATCACTTTAAATCCAATAAATTTTTTCTTAGAGTTACATCCACCTTGCGGCACATCTAAAGAAATCTTTTCGCTTGTATTCTTTGAAAATTAATAAAAATTTTATGCGTTTATACCCCATGTGTTTAAGGCTGGACTACTGTAGTAAGTGAACAAGCAGATTTGTCCAAAGTAGTAAAGTCGTTAACTCCCCCTAACCGTGAAAATTCCCAGTTCAATTTGGACATTACTCATTGGCATCTTGCTGACCCTAGTCAGCCTTTGGTACGGTCAATATCATGGTCTACTACCAACAGCAGCGACCAATGAAGCGAACTTAGTTGACGGTCTGTTCAACGCGATGATGACTGTCTCCGTAGGTATATTTTTGCTCGTAGAAGGTATTTTAATATATGCTGCGGTGAAATATCGGCAGCGTGCAGGTGACAATGCGGACGGTCCGCCAGTCTACGGCAATGTACCCCTAGAAATTCTCTGGACGGCAATTCCAGCTATTATCGTTATTGGTATCTCAGTTTACAGTTTTGATGTGTACAACGAAATGGGTGGCTTCGATCCCCATGCCGTCCATGAAGCCCCAGCACCTCAAGCAATGCAAATACCGGGTGCAGCGATCGCCGCAACTTTAAGCGATACACCACCTAGTACAGAACCCAACCTCAATCAGGAGAAGTCTGATGAGGCAATGCAAGACCCCGCTACAGCATCAGTTCGCAATGCTGACCAAATTCCTCAAAAGCGAAATGCTCCTGGCGTAGGGATCGTTTCTCCCACCATTGGTGCAGAAGCTAAAAAACAAGGTAAACAACCCGACTTGATGGTGAACATCACAGGTATGCAATACGCCTGGATTTTTACCTACCCTGAAAGTGGTGTCACCTCTGGTGAACTGCATCTTCCACTCGGGCGTGAGGTCAAAGTTAATATGACAGCAAATGATGTGATTCACGCCTTCTGGGTACCAGAATTTCGCCTCAAGCAAGACGTTATCCCCGGTCGGCAAAGCGAGATTCGCTTCACACCTAATAAAGAAGGCAATTATACCCTAATCTGTGCCGAACTGTGCGGACCCTATCACGGTGCAATGAGAACACAAATTGTTGTCGAAACACCAGAAGCATTTGAAACGTGGACACAAGAACAGCTTGTCGCCAGTAGTGATCTCAAGCAAGCAATTGCTGTGAATCCCGCAGAACTGTCTCCTGCTGAATTTCTTGCTCATCAGACCAGCGAGATGGGAATTAATCCAGAAATCTTACATCAAATCCATCACTAGTTATTGGTTAGTAGTTAGTAGTAAATCTCAACTAGCAACTAACTACTAATAACTAACAACTAACAACTGACTTTTATGACCCAAACACAAATACAAGAAAAAGCTAATACCCCCGCTCTAAGTCATGAGCCGGGGATCAGAAAGTGGCAAGACTACTTTACCTTTAACACCGACCACAAAGTAATTGCAATTCAATATTTAGTTACCACGTTCGTTTTCTACTGTATGGGTGGCGTGTTGGCTGAGTTGGTTCGTACAGAACTTAGAACCCCAGAAGTAGATTTTGTCACTCCAGAAGTGTATAACAGTCTGTTTACACTGCATGCCACAATCATGATTTTTTTGTGGATCGTGCCAGCAGGTGCAGGTTTTGCTAACTTCCTGATTCCCCTGATGATTGGGGCAAAGGATATGGCATTTCCCCGCCTCAATGCTGTTGCCTTTTGGATGATCCCGCCTGCTGGATTATTACTGATTAGCAGTTTGTTGGTGGGCGATGCACCGGATGCAGGTTGGACTTCTTACCCTCCCCTCAGCTTGGTCACAGGACAAGTGGGTGAGGGAATTTGGATTATGAGTCTTCTCCTACTGGGGACATCTTCGATTTTGGGAGCAATTAATTTCCTCGTCACCCTGATCAAGATGCGGACGCCAGGTATGGGATACCATCAAATGCCCTTGTTCTGCTGGGCAATGTTGGCTACCTCGGCGCTGACACTGGTATCTACTCCAGTACTGGCAGCCGGTCTCATCCTGCTAGCTTTTGACTTAATTGCCGGCACAACATTTTTTAATCCGACTGGTGGTGGCGATCCGGTTGTGTACCAGCATATGTTTTGGTTCTACTCCCACCCAGCGGTTTACATTATGATTTTGCCTTTCTTTGGGGCAATTTCGGAAGTGATCCCCATTCATTCCCGCAAACCAGTTTTTGGATATAAAGCGATCGCTTACTCGAGTTTGGCGATCAGCTTCTTAGGGTTAATCGTCTGGGCGCACCATATGTTCACCAGTGGCGTTCCTGGTTGGTTGCGGATGTTCTTTATGATCACGACTATGATCATCGCCGTACCCACAGGGATCAAGATTTTCAGTTGGTTGGGAACCATGTGGGGTGGCAAAATCCGGCTGAATAGTCCCATGTTGTTCGCAATGGGCTTTGTGGGCACTTTTGTGATTGGCGGTATTAGTGGTGTGATGTTGGCGGCAGTTCCGTTCGACATACACGTTCACGATACTTATTTTGTGGTAGCGCACCTGCACTACGTTTTATTTGGTGGTAGTGTTCTGGGTATTTATGCAGCGATCTACCATTGGTTCCCCAAAATGACCGGGCGAATGTTGAACGAATTTTGGGGCAAGGTTCACTTTACCTTGACAATTGTTGGTTTAAACATGTGCTTTTTACCCATGCACAAGCTGGGGATGATGGGTATGAACCGTCGGATTGCACAGTATGACCCTAAATTCACGCTGCTGAATGAAATCTCTACTTATGGCGCTTATATACTAGCAGTTTCGACATTCCCCTTCATTTTCAACGCGATTTGGAGTTGGATGTACGGACCGAAAGCAGGTAATAATCCCTGGAATGCACTGACTCTAGAGTGGATGACAACCTCACCACCTGCGATCGAGAATTTTGATGAACTGCCGGTGCTGGCAACTGGTCCCTACGACTATGGTTTGGAGAACGCCAGCAAGGGTGTACCCTTATCTAGTCCCGATCCTACTTTGTCTGCCGGTCCAAACTCAGTGTTACGTGCCGAACCTGACGAACCATATCCATCGATTGCTAACCGTAAGGAATAGAGTTAGAAAGTAATATTAGTGGTTAGTTGTTCAAAACTACTAACCACTCACTATTACATACTCCCGACCATCTCCTATAGATATTAAAGATTTATGCAAAGTCAAACAATTGACCCAGATAAGACTGCCCTAAATCATCACCACGCTGCGACTGTGGCAGAAGCGCATCACGAAGAACACCCAGATCATCGTCTCTTCGGGCTGGTTGTGTTCCTGATTGCGGAAGGGATGATTTTTGTGGGGTTGTTCGGTGCATATTTAGCTTTCCGTTCGACAATATCTGTTTGGCCTCCAGAAGGAACACCAAAACTAGAATTATTGCTACCAGGAGTGAACACCATTAATTTGATTGCAAGTAGTTTTGTCATGCACAATGCCGATACTGCTGTCAAAAAGAATGATGTAAAGGGGATGCGAACCTGGTTGGGAATTACTGCCGCTATGGGTATTGTTTTTCTAGTAGGGCAGGTTTATGAATACACTCATCTAGAATTTGGTTTGACAACAAATTTGTTTGCCAGTGCATTTTATGTATTGACTGGCTTCCACGGATTGCACGTGACTCTTGGTGTTGTGGCAATTCTGGCGGTGTTGTGGCGATCGCGTGTTAAAGGTCACTACAGTAACGAAAAGCACTTCGGTGTAGAGGCAGCCGAAATCTATTGGCACTTCGTTGACGTGATTTGGATTATCCTTTTCGGTTTGCTGTATCTGCTTTAAGCATTCAGCATTTAGTTGTAGGGACGCGGCAAACAGCTTGTCTCTACAACTGCTTTGAAACGTCGTGGCAAATCTCCTGGATTTTACCTAACTATCAAGTAATTCTCAAGACCAGTAGTGAATCAAAGTGTGGCAACACAAAAATACTATACCGACCATCATCGGTTACGCGGATTTCGCCGTAACCGAAAATTGCTAAACTATTCATGTTGACCCTCTAGGTTGATAAGCGATCATGTTCTGGCTTTAATCAGTTGCGATCGCTTTACATATGATAATATCATAATGCTGACGTGTACATCAACATTATGGAAAAAATATATAAGAGTGGTTACCATCCAAACTTTGTAGAGAAACGTCCAGATCGATCTGCCCCTGACAATCCAGGGGAGACTGCAACGGTAACAAACCGTATAACTATTGAGCAAAAGGAATGGCTTGACGCACAGCCAGAAGGTAGAAGTTATCATGTCCGCCAGGCTCTGCGGATGTATATTAATTCAATTTCAATCCCAGATATCAACAACCGAGAGTGAAAAAGATTTTCGCTCATCCATTGACGTGTACATCAACGAAGAGTATCTTAGAAGAAGTACGGACCACGTAGAGGAGAGTGTCAGATTGATCAGCTTTGATGAATTCAAAAATGAAATAAGCAAGGAGTTTTCTAACAAATTCTCTTTTATAAATTTAGCTGAAGATAAGTATAGTGAGAATATTGACTCGATATACGTTGCTGAAGACCATTTGGGTCAATTTTTCGTAACCTACGGTTTGAATAAAAAGTTTAGGATGGTAATCGCAAATATTCAGGCGGAAGACAATGATTTAGCGATCGCAAAACAGAAAGCAATAGACAACTACGTCGTTGTCATGGGTAAAAGAGGCTGATTAATCTTTTAAAACCGCGAGTACACTCCCAAAACAAAAGATAGAATTACTCTCGCTAAATCGTTGGGGTTCCTGTTCTACAAGCAAAGTTTCAGTCCCGTTACCGGGATTCGCTTTAAGTCAACAGAAATTGCCGAAGCGGGGTATGATGCAATCTGGTTTCATAAGTTTCAGTCCCGTTACCGGGATTCGCTTCAAGTCAACTCTTAATTTGCTTGCTCGTCAATCCGTACAAAACCCGCATCAAAGTTTCAGTCCCGTTACCGGGATTCGCTTCAAGTCAACACGACTGACCACGTGGTCAGCATCCCTAATGGGAAGTTTCAGTCCCGTTACCGGGATTCGCTTCAAGTCAACTCATCTTGTAGGCTTGTGGGATGGAGCGCGCTTTGGCGTTTCAGTCCCGTTACCGGGATTCGCTTCAAGTCAACACTGTATAGCAGCACTGGATCATGTCTTAGCATGTTAAGGTTTCAGTCCCGTTACCGGGATTCGCTTCAAGTCAACTCTTGACGGTCTGTTCATTGCAGACGACGCGTTCAAGTTTCAGTCCCGTTACCGGGATTCGCTTCAAGTCAACCCCGCGCACTGAAAGGCGCTTTGGGCATGGATTTCGGACTGTGTTTTGCCAAAGCTCCACTTGTCCATCAAAATCATCGCCCCAAATAGGTCAACTCAAACAACTTGAAGTCCAAAAGTATTGATTTTTCTAGGTTCTGGATTTGGCAAACCCCCCTGGCTTTTCGACCCCGCTTCGGTTTGCCAAAAATCGCTCTTTGATGAACCTATCATAAAACTATTATTTGCTCTTGTCGAGGTTGAGAGGAGCCATATGTATGTAATTGTGCGCTTGAGTGCGACTACGTCTAGGACATAGACAAAGCACACAATCTTCATTAGGCTTAATGAGTTTTTCGACCTTGGAATGAAGAGTGTGCAAATCGCAGTTTCAGTTTTTTTTCTGACGGAATGACAAGACTTTGAGTCTTCACATCCACGAAAACTGTAATCGGTTGAACGCAATCATGTAACTAGTTTTAGTTGCAACTCGTCTCTTTTGACAGATAATAGAAGTAAGCAGTCTAGAGTTCTGATGACCCGTAGAGAGAAATTAATTGAGCGATTTCTCAGTCGTCCCAAAGATTTCACATGGGAGGAGCTGGTAAGCTTGCTTTCTGGGTTTGGTTTTGAGGAGGCTGGCACAGGTAAGACAGGAGGTTCAAGGCGGCGTTTTCTCAATGATGCGGGAGTGATTATGACGCTACACAAACCCCATCCTCAAAATATTCTCAAACGATATCAGATTGAACAGATTATTGAGATTCTCCAGAGGGAGGAGTTACTATGAATGACATGATGCAATACAAGGATTATTTCGGGTCTATTCACTATAACGATGAAGACAAAATCTTCTATGGACAAGTGGAATATATCCGCAGTTTAATTAGTTTTGAGGGGGAAAATGTAGCTAGTCTCTTGGCTAGTTTTGAGGAAGCAATTGATGATTATTTGGCTCTCTGTGAAGAAAAAGGAATTGAGCCAGAAAAGCCGTTTAAGGGGAGTTTTAATGTGCGTGTAGGTAGCCAACTTCATCGTCAGGCGGCTTTATTTGCCCAACATAGAGGGGTGAATCTCAATAAGTTAGTGACTGATGCACTGGAACGGTACCTTACGGGGGAATCGTTAAAAAATGTTTGAGTAATTGGGAATATAAAGTGGCAAAAAGTTGTTTCAGTTCCATTGCCTGGATTCTTTTCGTTTCAACTTGTCCCACTGCCGCCTCAGGACTTTAAAAGAACAATCAGTTTCAGTCCCGTTGCTGGGATTCGCTTCATTTCAACTCTTCCCTCAATTCATTTGTAGTTTGTTTCAATTTGGTACTACCTCACTTTGTAAAAATTGTTTCTACGTTTGAGAGTAGCCTAGTGGGATACATCAGAGGTTACTGTGGCGATCGCTCCACCTCTATGAAGTTTGGCATCCACATTTCCTGTGTTTTGATGGCGACGTACCAACCGTTGAACAAACGCTCTTGCTCACTTTGAAGCGGTCGGCTAGTTGTCGTTGCGACCCATATGATTGCTAAAATTATTTAGCGCAGCTTCATGGAGAAACGGTATTACTTTTATAAGGGACTATGTTCCCCCCTTTTTAAGGGGAGCCACTAAGAGTGCGCTGGTTAAGAGCGCCATCGGGGAGTGGCGTAGGTAGTTCCAATCAAGCCTTAACTAAGCCATGTTGGAATATAAAGAGGTTTTGAGTTCCTTGATATTCAAAGTGATCTTGTTTCATTCCAAATTTCAACTCATATTCTCTCTCACTTCATTCTCAAGACTTTTTAGGGGGGTAAGATTCTGCATTAACCACAACTACTCAAACAGACATGAGATGACTCATCCGTTTCATTGCCTCATTCACATTTTCCCGACTGTTGAATGCCGAAATGCGGAAGTAACCTTCCCCAGCTGCACCAAAGCCAGAACCTGGTGTTCCCACCACATTGGTGGTATGCAGCAACTTATCGAAGAAATCCCAACTCGATAGCCCATTGGGTGTTTTTACCCAGACGTATGGTGCATTGATACCACCATACACTGACAATCCGGCGGCTTTCAGTTTTTCGCAAATGATTTTAGCATTTTCTAAATAGAAACTTACCAGTGCCTTAATTTGCGCTTGACCTTCCTCAGAGTACACTGCTTCAGCACCGCGTTGAACAATGTAGGGAACTCCATTAAACTTGGTAGACTGGCGGCGATTCCACAGTTTCCACAGTTCCACATCTGAACCATCTGACGCTTTCGCTGTCAGCGTTTTCGGCACAACTGTTAACGCACAACGAGTGCCAGTAAAGCCTGCATTCTTGGAAAAAGAACGGAACTCGATCGCACACTCCCTAGCACCCTCAATTTCATAAATCGAGTGGGGAATCGAGGCATCGGTGATATAGGCTTCGTAAGCTGCATCAAAGAAAATAATCGAGCCATTTGCTCTAGCATAGTCCACCCAAGCCTGAAGATGTTCTTTGGTAGCGACAGATCCGGTGGGGTTATTGGGGAAGCAAAGGTAAATCAAATCAACTTTCTCAGAGGGAATCGATGCAGTGAAGTTGTTTTCTGCTGTAATCGGCAGATAGACTAAACCCTCATACTCTCCCTTCTCGTTCATACCCTTCGTACGTCCTATCATGACGTTGGTATCTACGTATACAGGATATACGGGATCGGTGACTGCAATGATATTGTTGTTTCCAAAAATATCAAGAATATTACCTGTATCACACTTAGAGCCATCGGAAACAAAAATCTCACTTGCGTCTATGTCGCATCCCCGCGATTGGAAATCATGGGTCGCAATTTTTTCGCGTAACCAAGCATAGCCTTGTTCTGGACCATAGCCTTTGAAAGTCGTGCGATCGCCCATTTCTTCCACCGCATGAATCATCGCTGTGCGGCAAGCTTCTGGTAAAGGTTCTGTAACGTCACCAATACCAAGTCTAATTATTTTAGCATCAGGATTGGCGTCTGTAAAGACATTGACCCGCCGAGCAATTTCCGGAAACAAATAACCCGCTTTGAGTTTAAGGTAGTGATCGTTGACCGTTGCCATAGATAGTAGATTGTGACGAATGCTGTACAACAGCTTAATACCAATCGTCCTAAACTGAAATAATTTAGGCGACTCGAATGCTAGCACTGTGCTAGCATAAAGGGAATGAGCATCTTCATTCCTGCAGTATGGCAACAATTACTATTCGCAATATATCAGATGAGTTAGTTGATCGGATTAAACACTTGGCGGGACAAAAGGGGATTTCGATGGAGCAAGAAATCCGCGATTTGTTGCAAAAACGCTATGGGCAACGTGATGACGTGCTTGCTCGTATTCGTCAACGGGCGGAGGCATTACCGACGGAGCCAGAAAGTCGGGTGCAGTCTTGGAAATCAGAAGGGCGACTCTGATGGTGATTGATACGATGGTGTTTGCCTATGCGCTCTTACACGTAGAGGATAGGTATAAGCAGGCGATCGCTGCTTTAGAAACTGTAGATCAGATTGTGGTGCCTGATTCGTTGTTTGCCGAGTTGGGGAATGTGATTTGGCAATGGATACAATTTCGGCAACTACCGTTGCAAATAGGTTTCGATGCGCTGCAAGATGCTGAGGCGTTGGTTGATGTGATGATTTCTAATTCTCAAATTCGGGATGTTGCTCTAAAACTGGCAGTCGAGGCAAGTCATTCGTTCTACGATACGTTATTCGTGGCAGCAGCAATTCAATCTGATACTCAGGTGTTGACTTATGATCGGAAACTGGCGGCTAAGTTTGGCGATCAAATTGTATTGCTGGAATAGGAAGAAGTCACTGACCCCCGACTATAAGTCGGGGGCTTGAAAGAAAAAGACTAACCACCTT
>JAQYWN010000576.1 GCA_029379265.1 Rhizonema sp. NSF051 | reverse complement strand
AGGGCAGCTATGCTGAAGGACCTCTGCCGTCATACAGAGGATTCAAATAAGGACGGAAAGTTACTCGCTCAGCATAGCTGCCTCCTGCCCTTGCAAGGGAGGGCTTGTCATAGATTTAAGGGCATCTGCTCAACCACTACTGCATCGGTTACTAAACCGTCTTTGACGTGAATGGTACGGTGAGTTTGGGCAGCGACATCCGGTTCATGCGTTACGATCACAATCGTGATGCCTTGAGTATTTAATTCAGTCAGCAAATCCATCACTTCCTGAGAGGTTTGAGTGTCTAAAGCGCCAGTGGGTTCGTCTGCCAGAACAAGCGCAGGGCGGTTGACGAGGGCACGGGCGATCGCTACTCGCTGCTGCTGTCCACCAGACATCTGGTTGGGACGGTTTAACATTCTGTTTGCCAAACCAACGCGGGTTAAGGCTGCTTCAGCCCGCTTTCGGCGTTGCGATTTGGGAACACCTGCATAAACCATTGGCAGCATCACGTTTTCTAAAGCTGTGGAGCGAGCCAGCAAATTGAATTGCTGAAACACGAAACCGATCCGCCGATTGCGAATATATGCTAGTTCGTCATTATTTAGGGTTGTGAGGTTTCTGCCTTCTAGAACATAATGTCCCGATGTTGGGCGATCAAGGCAACCGATAATATTCATTAATGTAGACTTTCCCGAACCAGACATCCCCATAATCGCGACGTATTCACCTTCTTCGATAGATAAGTCAATGCCCTTGAGTACCGGGACTTCGACTTCACCGAGACGATATGTTTTTTGAATTCCTTCCATCCAAATCATGGTAGTCATATTATACCAATTTGTAATTGAGAAAGTTAAATTTTATCTGAGTTTTCAGACTTACATGTGTTGCCTGATTTTAAAGAATTAGTATTAGTAATCTTCTGCTTCAAGAGTGTTTTAATCACTTCTCAAAGCCGTAATCGGGTCAAGTTTGGCAGCATTGCGAGCGGGAATCACTCCAGCCACTAACCCAATCACAAACGTCAAACCAAAGCCGAGCAGGATCGACCAAAGCGAAATCACCAAGGGAAATTGGAACAGGTTTGAGGCAGCGACAGCGATCGCAACTCCAAGGCAGATACCAACCACCCCTCCCATTGCCGCAATCACTACTGCCTCGGCTAAAAACTGGCTCAAGATGGCAACACTGGTTGCTCCAATCGCTTTACGAATCCCGATTTCCCTCGTCCGCTCGACTACAGATACAAGCATGATATTAGCAATGCCAATGCCGCCAACAATTAAAGAAATTGTCGCAACCGCCACAATCATTACGGTAAAAAGCTTAGATGTACTGGTGAGCGTGTTAATGATATCAGCCGAATTCACAGTCCTAAAATCATCCGTATCTCCTTTTTCGGGAAAAATCCCATGTCGTACCCGTAAGAGATTCGTCGTTTGATACTGGGTTGCGTCTAGTAAATCCTGACTTTTAACTTTAACAAAAATGGAGCGAACGGCAAGTCCCTTGACGGAGTTGTTTCCCACTAAACGGGCAGACATGTTGGTTAAAGGAATATAAATTTGTTCATCTGGGTTTTGTGGTCCTTGCGCTCCCTTCGTTTCCATGACGCCAATTACGTCGTAGGTTTGTCCTTGAATGCGGATTTGAGCGCCTTCTATATTACTTCGAGTCCCCAGCAACTCATCTCGTGCGGTGGGACCCATAACCGCCACAGGTTTTGCCGCAGCGACTTCCTCCTGAGTAAAAAACCTACCTATTTGAGGATGTGTGTTTCGCACATCTGGATAATTAACATCGGTGCCAATAATGGTCATTGAGTCGTTATTTTGAGCATGGACGACTTGAGCACTCTGTTGCAAAATAGCAGACACTCGTTCAACCCCTAAAACCTGTTGCTCGATCGCCTGAGCATCTTCCAAAGTTAATGTTGTGGCACTCCCAGCACCCTGCCGTACCCCACCACTTCTGGCTGCACCTGATTGCACTTGTAAAATGTCGGTTCCGAGTGATTGTAGTCGTTGCTCAGTGGACTTCTGGGTACCTTGACCAATGGCAGTGACAGCAATGACTGCCGTAATGCCAATGATGATACCCAACATTGTGAGCACGGTGCGGAGTTTATTACTCCAAAGTGCCTCAATCGCCATTGTCAGAATTTCAACGACTGACACCGAAGAACTCCGCTTCAGGGCAGATGCTTGTTTAAGTGGTTTGCGATCGCCTAATTTTGTCATTGCTAAACCTCGCTTGTAATACCAAGTCTAAAAACCACCGGGAGGACCACCCATACCGCCACGAGAACCACCCCTATTACTACGACTATCTTTATTAGAATTGGAGGGCGCACTTATCAAAACCCTTTCATTTCCTTCTAAACCAGAGCGCACTGCTGTTTTGTTGCTGATGGTAAGTCCGGTTTTAATTGGTACAAATCGAGTGCTGCCGTTTTCCGTAATTACCTGCACTCCAGTGCCGTTCTTCTGACGTGCGATCGCCACCGTTGGTACAACAAGCACATTGTTTAATTTGCCTGCATCGAATTTCGCATCGACGTTCATGCTTGGCAGCAGGAGAGTTTCAGGATCACTGAGATCAACTTTAACTTTAACGCTGGTGACATTAGATGTGACACTTGCCTGAGCAGCAATAGAGGCAACCTTCCCTTTAAACGTTTTGTCAGGATACGCATCGGCTGTAATAGTGACTGACTGCCCTAGCTTAATTTTGCTAATATCAGTTTCAGCAACATTTGCTGCCACTTGATAGCTTGATGCCAACGACAGAATTGAAGAAGAGGTTGAACCCGAAACCGAACTCCCTGATGTGGTGGGTGTCACGAAATCACCCGGATCGGCATACTTGGAAGTTACAATGCCACTAAATGGGGCACGAATTACTGTATCTTGAATTTGTGTTTGAATCGTTTTCAGGTTACCCTGTTGTTGAGTCACCTGAGCCCGTGCGGCGTCAATATCTTCCTTGCGTGTTCCTGCTTTCAGTAGTGCTAAAGCTTGCTGTTTTTCCTGAACCACTCCCTTTAATTGATCAATATCTTCTTTACGTGATCCGGCTTTTTGCAATGCCAACGCTTGCTGTGCCTCATTGACGGTAGCTTGGGCGCTATCACGATCAGCACGTTTCTGGTTTACAGTCTGAAGGGAGATGGCACCTGCGTTGTATAGTTGCTGATTTCGCTGGAAATCATCTTCCGCTTTTGTTAAACTTGCTTGAGCGCTTTTTAAACGTGCATCAGCTTGACCGATATCCTGAGAGCGGTTACCTGCTTCTGCTTTTTGTAAATTTGCTTGGGCTTGTTCTAATTGTGCTTGCGCTTGTGCAATTTCTTGAGGACGATTGCCGACTACTGCCTTTTGCAAACTCGCCTGAGCAGCAGCTAAAGATCCCTGTGCCTGAATCAGTTGCCCTTGCAGGTTTGAGCCATCCATATATGCCAAAACTTGCCCTGCTTTAACAGAGTCACCTTCGTTCACTAGCAAGCTCTTTAGCTGTCCAGAACTTTTGGGGCTGACGTTAGTCGATTGTTCAGCTTCGACAGTACCGTTGGCTGAAATGACAATCGGTAACGTTTCTCGCTCGACTGGCACCGTCAGCATTTTGCTTCTGGCTTCAAGGCTCGTGGAAATCATCGTCTGACGGTATACAAGATATCCACCACCTGTCAGTGAACCAAGTATCAATAACCCCATCAGCCATTTTGTCAGTTTGCGTTTCACCAAGCCTTTTTCCGTAGGCTTGAATGTGATAAGTTGGGGAGAATCAAGAGTCATGTGCTTGTTTGCACCTTAGTTATAAACAACAATTGAGTCTTTGCGGTAATTTGCTTTGTACTGTTACGCTTTGAACGTCCGTTTCCAAGTTTTACGGAGAAACTGACGTTGCTCAACCATATGCAACGCAACCAGTGCCAGCAAGGTGTAGGACAGCCAGAAGTGAAAATTGTGAGCGATCGCCGCAATAGAACGATTCTCCTCAAACCAATTGGGCAATGTCACAAAAAAGAATGGAACATCATGTCCACCTGTGTTTGATAATAAAATGCCACTGATTGGAACAACTAGCATCAACACATAAAGCAGTAAATGGATAGAAAAAGTCTTTATCCACTGAGGTGTTAATCTGGGAGTTCGCTTCAGATACTTTCCCCCAAATACTTGCAGTAGGGTAAAAATTCTGAACAGCAGCAGACATAACACTAAGACACCAAATGATTTATGGACGTTGTACAAAGAACCTCTAAAGACAACTTCACGCGGCAAGCGAGCCATCACTATACCAACTAAGTAGATAATAAGAAAACAAGCTGCCATCACCCAATGTAGTTTCCATAACCGCTCAAAAGCATGAGTCCATCGAGGTCTTGAGGGAGTCGGGGTATCTGGTATCATAAAGATTTTATATTGATAGCAACTAAAAAAGGCTTGACAGTTCCAAGTCCTTAAAGTGTACAAGTAATATTGTATTAAGTAGGTCGGCTTGAAAATTAATCGTTGACATCAGGCAGCTATGCTGAAGGCATTCATGTTTCGACTAACTTGATTTTTCGTTAATATAATTCGATTTATTTGTGCCGTTCTACTTAACTGAGATTGAGATTTTTATTAGAATATTTTCTGGTGGGCACTGCCCTAAGGAAGGTGAAAACCTTTATTTCCTCCTTAGACGGCAGTATTCACCCTACAGTTCCACTTCTTGTAGGAACAACTACTGGTTTGCCGGAGGTGCTGGGCGATCACCAGGAGGATGAGGCGGAACACCTAGTGCATCAGTCAACTGTTTTTCGGATACACCCAACTTCGCTGCAGCAGCTTTAAAATCAGGTCGAGGAGGACGCTTATTTTTATCGGGTTGATTTGAAGGATTTGGAGGACTTGGAGGATTGGCTGGCACTCCCAACGCGTTCTTTAATTGTGCTTCCGTCACTCCTAGCTTAGTCGCAGCCGCAGCAAAATCAATCCGGGGTGGTCGTCGCTGTCCGTTTGGTGGTTGGCTCGGTGGTTCTGGAGCTTGTGCGATTTGATGGAATGACGCTTCGGCATTTGCCTGATGAGGTGCAATAAAACCAAATGTGCCAACCAAAACCGGAATCGCAATCACCACCAGTGCTTGATTAATCTTCATGAGACATTTCCAAAAGAAAGATAGATTGTTTACATTTCCTATTTATTCTTTTCAAAATGACAGTCTGCCCTGGTTGTGAATTACAGTTTTGTAATTTAAGCCAAAGGGTGGGGAATCTTGAACAAAGTTGGCGGCTCGAATTCATATTTTTGAACGCTAGAGCGTGGGCGATCGCCAAAATCTGCTCTCTGTTCGACAGTTGAAGCTTGATCGCATCACACTATAATTCACCTGCATTTAGCAATACACATTTCCAAAAATGATCTAAGGACATTCTGTGTAGGTACAGCGGTTCGCCCCCAAAACTACTCGATTATGCCCCATCCGTCACAGGTTAAACTGATTGAAGATTTGTCAATATATCTAATGGATG
>JAQYWN010000575.1 GCA_029379265.1 Rhizonema sp. NSF051 | reverse complement strand
TGTTTGGGTGGATGTTGTTTCGATTAAACCCGCCCCTACCGATGATTGTACGGGCAGGTTTTGTCAGATGTTGTGAATGCTATGATGTTGTTTCGATTAAACCCGCCCCTACCGATGATTGTACGGGCGGGTTTTGTCAGATGTTGTGAATGCTATGATGTTGTTTTGATTAAACCCGCCCCTACGCGCTTCTTAATGCCACAATCGGATCGAGTTGGGCAGCGCGACGCGCGGGAACAACACCAAAGAATAAACCAATACTGCCAGAAACGCTAACGGTAAGGGCAATGGCAACAGGAGAAATCCCGGCTTTTAATGGAGTAAAAGCTGCTACCAGCAAAATGCCACTTGCACCGATCGCAGTTCCAATCAAGCCGCCTGCTGCAGAGAGAATCACTGCCTCAATCATGAATTGGAGGAGAATGTCTTGCTGAGTTGCACCGATCGCCTTACGCAACCCAATTTCTTGAGTCCGTTCGGTGACAGAGACAAGCATAATGTTCATGATGCCAATGCCACCGACAAACAGAGAAATCGAAGCGATCGCCGCCAGCATAATTGTCAAAGCACCTGTAATTTGACCGACAGTTTGCAATGCATCTTTTTGAGAGCGCATAGTGAAGTCATCTTCACTCACAATTTTATGCCGCAAGCGCAGTAGATTAGTGATTTGAAACTGTGCTGCGTCTACACTGTTACTATCACGAGCCGAAGCAACGATATAATCTAAGGCAATACCATAGGGAGAATTCTTGCCCACAAGGCGGTTGGCTGAAGTTGTGATGGGAATCAATGCTGTGTTGTCGTAATCTGCTCCGACACTTGAGCCTTTCGCTTCCAGCACACCGATCACTTGAAAGCTAGAATCTTTAATCCGCAACTGCTCACCTACGGGGTTGCTCGTACCATAAAGTTTTTCTGCTAAGTCGGCACCAAGTACGGCAACTTGATTGTTGCGTTTTATGTCTAAATCGCTAAAAAACCGCCCTTTATTGGTATCAAAGTCCCGAACTTTTAGGAAACTGGGAGTCGTACCAATGATGTTGACATTGGTGTTTTTATTCAGGTAATTAACCACTTGTCTGCTGTTTAACTCTGGTGCAACTCCTGCAACCGTTGGTACTTGAGAAGCGATCGCACTCGCATCTGCCAGTACTAGAGTTTTTGGGACATCAAAAGAGATGCGTTGAGTTTCCCGATTGCCGGGAAGCACAAACAGCACGTTTGGTCCTAAAGAATCTAACTGCTTGTTAACATACTTTTGCCCACCTTCACCAACACCGATCATTGCAATCACAGAAGCATTACCAATGACAATCCCCAGCATTGTCAAAGTGCTGCGTAACTTATTTGACAGCAGGGTTTTTCCTGCCATTTTGACGCTCTCTAAGAAGTTCATTTTTGTTGCTGTTCAAGTGCCTTCTGGATCTGGTAGTCTTTGGGTGGGTTAAGAAACACGCGATCGCCCAGTTTCACACCTGATAAAATCTGAGTTTGGTCCTTCACTTGCGAACCAATTGTCACAGGGTGAAATAAAGGTTTATTGTTTGCATCTGGTAACAGAACACCCGTCTGACCCTTTTGGGTCACAATTGCTACAGTCGGAATGAGTAAAGCATTTTTTACCGCATCGCCCAGGAAAGTCAAATCAACATTCATACCAGAACGAAGTGTATCTTTTCCAGTATCAATAGCCACTCGTATTTGGAACAATGTCACACCTTGATCCTTCACTGCTTCTGGAGCAATCAAATGCACGTGAGCCTTAAAAACTTGGTCAGGATAGGCATCGGCAACAACTTCCACCGGCTGTCCTACTTTAATTTTGCCAATATCGGTTTCTGGAACTTGAGCTAGCACTTCCAATCCGTGTGCGACAGCAACAATTGAACTGGAAGTCGCTGAGGCGCTGGTAGAGGCAGAAGTCGTCGGTGTCACAAACGCCCCAACGTTGGCATACTTCTGCGTGACAATTCCGGAAAAAGGAGCGCGGATGATGGTATCATTCAACTTAACTTCCGCCGCTCTTAACTGGGCAGCTGCAGAGTCCGTCGCGGCAGATCGCTGAGCCATTTCCTCCGGGCGAGTGCCACTTTGGAGCAGTGATAGTCGTTTTCGGGCTTCTCGTAAATTTGCCTGAGTTGCGTTGTCCTCACTCAGGGCTTGATCGAGTAATTGTTTTTTCTCCGCACCTTGTTGGTAAAGGTATTGGTAGCGTTTTACCTGTTCAATTGTGTAATTTGCCTTCGCTTGCGCGGCATCTACTTGTGCTTGCCCTTGAGAAATTTCTTGAGGACGATTACCCGCACGAGCTGCGGCAAACTGCGCCTGAACTTGCTTCCAGTTAGCACGCGCTTGATCAACCTGTGCTTGAATATCTGCACTATCCATCCGCGCAATAATTTGTCCCTGCTTTACCTTGTCTCCCTGCTCAACATACAACTGTGTCAAAGTTCCAGGATTTTTCGGGCTAATATTCACGTTCTGAACTGGCTGCACTTTCCCACTCGCAGGAATTCGGAGAGTAACGTTTTTTGTCTCCACGGGAACCGTCAGTGCTATGATATCTTCTTTAGTCGATCCCCGATTTACGAGCGTGTAAGTCGTGGTTGTGCCTACAACCAAAATACCAGCTGTCATCAGTCCAATCAGCCAGCGAAATGGATGCTTAACTTTGCCAATCACGGGAATTTCTAAGTACGTAGTCATAAGAGCAGAGATAGTGGTTGCCTTACTGGGGTAGAGCGGATAGGACGGCAAGTGAAGGAGTTTTACAGACTATGAGAACTTCTGAGTTGCTCAATCTTACTTCATACTAATCATCTCCGCCTCTAAGTGCCTTCACCTAAATGGATGACTTTAGCTATTGCTCTGGGTTTTCAATCCTCACCCTCACCAGCCCATCCTGGAAATTACTCCTTTCGGTACTCCTACTAAGTAGGAGCACCCGCTTTCTTAGATTAGCGTTTGCGCTCTCGCACCTTGATTAAGAAAAGTAATGTTTAGTGATGCGCTATCTTCATCTGTGCCATATCCCCCTAACCAACCGCTTAAGTTAAATGTACCTTGACCTGCATCAACAGTTGAAGCTAGATCGGATCATCGACACGAAACCGGATGCTGAATTATACCGCAAAAGAACTCCTCTTCACGCAGTAGTTTAATTTTTTTCGATTTCCCAAAGCCTTTACTCATTGTTAAATTTCGGATTTTGTGTATTTAATATAACAGTTTAAATTTGACTAAGCACCTATGTTGCCATCAGATATAGACAAGCACTCTTTGTGGTGTTATTTCTTGTGAATATCTCCGTATAGATACTGAAAAAATTAGTATGGATTGCTAAGGTATGAGTTGAAAGTACGTTATGTCGTTAAGTACGGCAAACTTTCAACCTCTGTGTTGTGGCAATCACTGCTTCTCCGGTGCATGTTGCTTGACTATCCCCGTAAATTAAAAATTATCAAG
Organism: Rhizonema sp. NSF051; assembly: GCA_029379265.1. Classification (GTDB taxonomy): domain Bacteria; phylum Cyanobacteriota; class Cyanobacteriia; order Cyanobacteriales; family Nostocaceae; genus Rhizonema. The sequence continues at coordinate 2,050 of JAQYWN010000575.1, read as the reverse complement.
CCGCCTATAGAGGAAGGATTTCTAAATCTTTTTTCAAATCTTTAATTTCCGACTTATGGGTTGATTTTTTTCGTTTAAAGAAAGGACATTCTGATTTTTACCTGTTCGCTTACCACTATACGCACGCCCTTCTCCAGAAAATGTCTTACAGACTACAGGAATTTGGTACTAGTACTGCATATCACCCTATTCCTTTCCCCTCAAGGCATTAATTCCTCTTACCCTGACAAAATTAGCAAACGTACAGTTCTGACTGACAACATTAATCGCCTAGGCTTGCTCCAACTTGCGAATCTGGGGATATAACGATACATTGAACGAAAGATAAAGATGCATAGATGCGTTTATGACTCAAACACAAACCGAACCTAAGTTATATACCTTCGATGAATTTATCGAATGGTATCCAGAAAATTCAGGTAAGCGCTACGAACTACATAATGGGATAATTTTTGAAATGCCTAAACCGACGGGAACACATTCTGATGTAGCTGGGTTTATTGCTGGCATATTATTTCTAGAGATTTTACGCCTAAAATTACCTTACTCAATCCCTAAAGAATGTGTTGTAAAAGTCGAGAATGCTAGCTACGAACCTGATGTAATTATTCTTGATAAAAATCAGGTTGCTAATAAAGAAAATCGTTGGAAAAAAGAATCGATAATTACGAATGGTAGTTCTATTCCCTTAATTATTGAAGTTGTCAGCACAAATTGGAGTGATGATTATGCTTTAAAGCTGGATGATTATGAATATTTGGTAATTCCAGAATATTGGATTGTAGATTATTTTGCTTTAGGTGGAAGAAAATTTATTGGCAATCCTAAAAAGCCTACTATATCTGTTTATCAATTAATCGACGGTGAATACCAAGTTACCCAATTTAGAGGCGATGACCGCATCGTATCCCTTACTTTTCCAGAATTAAATCTGACAGCGCAACAGATTTTTGATGCGGGTTTGTGAGTCCAGAATTCTAGATTATCCAAAAACCTGGATACAATAAACTTATTGCTAACTTACAATTTTTACGATTACAATCAGCTTGCCGAGAGCGATTAGATCAAGAGTGATAGACGTAGCTCACAGAATTTATTCTGGGGAGACTGTTGAATTTGACACAGAATCAAAAAGTTATAAAAATGAAATAATCACACAATCGATTCTGTGAGAGTCAAGAATTGAAATCAGATTTTGTCACAAAATCTATGCTTAGTTTTAGTCAAGCAAATGAAATAGCACTCATAAATTCTCCATCTTCCGCAAGTTTTTTGATTATGTGTCTAATTCAATATCCTCCCAGTATCAATTTTTTTGGTTATGATAGCGACTATGGATATTGACTAGAAGCTATTTTTTTCGTACCATGTTAATGTTGATAGTTATTGCCGTACCCTGAAGTTGTTCACTTGTGATGGGAAAGTATGAGACAAATCCACGGCTTGGGCTGTCGAAGAGATACCCGCGACGTGAGGCAGGAACTTTGCCTTGCTTGACTAAAGATATGAATTCCTTGAGATATCTGCGTATACTTAGAAGATTACCCAAAGTTGCGTTTGTATGGTTCTTAATTAGCATCATGAAGAAGTCTAAGCTGCGGTTATCTTGTCCGTCAATTAAGCTACCGTTTTTTAGGAAAGAACTTGCTATGATTTTTCCATTCATTTGTTGCACTTTGAAGATAGTATAATAGTACGATTGTTTCTTGATATCGTTCACATAGCAGAGCCAATCACCGTCATGATCTAGTACAAAACCTTGTTGTGCAAGGTAAGAAAGCGGAGAATTGATTGGCTGATTTTGTGGAGTCGGCAACAAATCTGCCACTGGATCGAAAGAGCAAATTCTTTGTACTGTTCTCTGTTGAGGAGTAGTGGTAACTTCTTCTGCTCGTGCCATTAAAGAAACAGCAGTAAACGTAGATGCAGAGACAGCAAATGCGCTAACCAAATGAATAATGATATTCATCTTTTTTACTAATAAGTGATTATTAGGACACATGAATCGCAGTGGTCATGCGTCCTTTTTTAGTTCTTAATATTTATATTC
>JAQYWN010000574.1 GCA_029379265.1 Rhizonema sp. NSF051 | reverse complement strand
CCCCAGATCACCCCTGCCCGCCTTGCTTTGATTTTAATGCGTTTGCCCTGGGAAGGGGGGGCAAATTGTATCAAGATTTTCGTGAAATGGTATTACTCCATTTTTTCCTAGCTGTGGAAAAAATTGTCAGTCAACACCATGACTTTTTCCGACAGAAAGGTGCATGTGGAGCTGTTAAAGAAGTTAGTACTATACTTGGCATTCAGGGCTGTTCTAACGATCAGGTAAATCAAGTTATCGATAAGGCGATCGCTATCCACACAGCATTTCCTGAGAAATCACAAAATGCACTAGGGTTCGGACGAAAATTTGTGCTGTTGCTTCTGGATCAAGAAGCCTAAGTTCAGCTCGAGACGCGAGATATTGACCGAGAAGCTCAATAATTAGTTTATCAATAGTTTTGACAAAGATTCAACGTCAAGATTTACAACTACGTGGTGCTAGGTTTGATTCTTTGCAGGATGATGAGTAAAATAATGAACCAATTCCCTTCCGTCTCCTGTCTCCTTGAGGTTTTCAGATGAAGCTACCACAAAAATTAATGCTACTGGGTTCAGGAGAACTCGGTAAAGAATTTGTTATTGCAGCTCAACGTCTTGGTAATTATGTAATTGCTATTGATCGCTATGCCAATGCTCCGGCTATGCAAGTTGCTGATTGTTGTGAGGTCATTTCCATGCTGAGTGCTGATGATTTGGAGACTATTGTTACTAAGCATCAGCCTGATTTTATTATACCAGAAATAGAAGCAATTAGAACCGAAAAACTTCTGGAATTTGAGCAAAAAGGCTTCACTGTGATCCCAACTGCGGCAGCAACTAACTACACAATGAACCGTGATAGAATAAGGAATCTTGCTCATGACAAGTTAGGTATTCGCACGGCTAAATATGCTTATGCGATCGCCCTAGAAGAGTTGATTGCTGTTTCTCTTGAAATAGGGTTTCCCAATGTTGTCAAACCTGTGATGTCATCTTCAGGCAAAGGGCAATCTGTTGTCAAAGAGAAGAGTGAAGTTGAGAAGGCTTGGTTGTATGCGATCGCCAATTCCAGAGGTAATAGTCAAAAAGTCATAGTCGAAGAGTTTATTGATTTTGAGATTGAGATTACTTTACTGACAATTAAGCAGTGGAATGCACCAACCATTTTCTGTTCTCCGATTGGTCATCGTCAAGAAAGAGGAGATTATCAAGAATCTTGGCAACCCGCAGAAATTTCCGAAAATATGATAGTCTCAGCACAGACAATAGCCAAAAAAGTCACAGATGCATTAGGAGGAGCGGGAATTTTCGGAGTTGAATTTTTTCTTACCAAAGACGAAGTGATTTTTTCCGAAGTTTCCCCTAGACCTCATGACACGGGAATGGTAACATTAATCTCGCAAAATCTCAACGAATTTGAACTACACCTCAGAGCGATTCTCGGGTTGCCCATTCCGCATATACAACAGTTAGGTTCTGCTGCCAGTGCTGTCATTTTAGCTACGGAACATTCAGATACTGTCACATTTACAGGTGTAGCTGAGGCACTTTCAGAGAAAGATGTAGATATCCGCCTATTCGGGAAACCTAATGCCCATCCTTATCGGCGAATGGGAGTGGCTTTAGCTATAGGAAATAACATTCAGCAAGCGCGGGAAAAGGCAACAAAAGCCGCAAGTCAGATAAAGTTTGCTTCGTAGACAGATCCCCGACTTCTGCGAAGTCGGGGATCTTGTTTTTCACGAACAACCGGCGAAATGATAAGATAAATGACCTTCAAGATGTCAATTATTTTTACAATTGTTTCTTTTAATTTTTCAACGCATTGTAGCTTTTCTTGATTATGTGTTGTTTATACACAGAAACCGCCGGAATTAAATATTTTGACGCTAGAAGCACGTCGAGTGTTGGATGATAAAAGTGAATAAATCTGTACATTTAGGAGTCCCCATGAAAGCAATTAAAGTTATGGCAACCATTAATGAGCATGGGCAACTAACTTTAGATCATCCCTTGATGATAGATCAGAACAGTCGAGTTGAAGTAATTGTCCTCATCCCAGAAATAGTAGGTATTGATGAAGATGAGCCATCCAAAAAAGCGATTATAGAAGATTTTCGTCAAGCTTGGCATGAAGCTATGACTGGACAAACGATTCCCGTGACTCAACTTTGGGAAGGACTTGAAGATGTCTGAGCAATCGTTTATTAATGTTGAAGCCGCACCAACGTTTAACCGAAATCTACGCGCACTCGCCAAGAAATATCGGAGTATTCGTGTCGATATACAACCCATAATTGAACAACTGGAACGGGGAGAGTTACTTGGAGATCAGATATCTGGGATTGGTTATGCAGTTTTTAAGCTACGAGTCCGAAATAGCGACGTTCAAAAAGGTAAAAGTGGTGGCTATCGTCTCATTTATTACCTGAAAACAGCAACGGGTATCATTCTACTCACTATTTATACTAAATCTGAACAAGCTGATATCGCAGCAGATGACATTAGAAGTATTATTGCTGAGTATGAACAAAGTGAAGTTAAAGATCAAGAAAATCTATAGAACAATACTTAATAAAGGTGGATAGCGATCGCCCTCAAGCACGAGGGGGAGAGAGGGAGGAGAAATTGCATTGTTCATCTTACAACGCCCGAAATGGGAGTAATGCCTACTTCTTCAATACAGGTGTCAAATGTTCTGCGATTCCATCTAACTGAATTACATTGCACCCGAGCTTGTAAGCAAATTCAACAGATTCTCCAGACGAGAGCGCACTTACTATAGGACGACATCCCTATAAAATACTGTAGATATGGCTTCTCCTTAATTTGCTCTACTGTTTCACGATCGCTTATTCCTATTTTAAAACCCACACTTTTAAGTGTGGGTTTCACTGTTAAGAGTTCCCTCTGAAACAGTAATAGCTAAGCTGCTAACTTCCGACGCAAATTATCCAAAGCAGTACAGGCGCTAAGATGACGAATTAAAGATCGACCTCGGGCTGTACCGAAGCGATACTCAAAACTTTTCACTTCATGAGGTCCAGCTAAACCAATATAGACTAAACCGACTGGCTTCGTCTCCGTACCACCATTTGGTCCGGCAATACCAGTGATACTCAGTCCCCAAGTTGTACCCAGACGCGATCGCACTCCTGCTGCCATTTGTTCTGCCACAATAGAACTAACCGCGCCAAACTTTGCCAAATCTTCTGGATTCACCCCTAACAGCCCAATTTTCACTGAGTTGTCATACGAAATAACTCCACCCCAGAAGTAACTGGAACTACCAGAAATCTCTGTTAACATCTGCCCCAATCCACCACCGGTGCAGGATTCGGCAACCGAAAGAGTTTGTCCTGCTGCCAGTAATAACTGACCGACTACTGAAGCTAGAGTGTCATCATCGGCACCATAATAATCTAAGCCGGCAATGTCTTGGAGTTGTTTCTCGACAGGTGCAATTAAATCTTGTGCTGCCGCTTCATTTGCCGCTTGAGCAGAAACTCGTAATTTAACTTCTCCCTTACTAGCATAAGGTGCTACTGTTGGGTTAGGCATGTTGAGATAAGCCGCAACTTTTTCTGCCAAAGCCGACTCAGCAATCCCCCAAAACTTTAACATCCGACTGTAAATAATTTCTTTACCCCAACCTTGATTTTTCAAGTAAGGTACAGCCGTGTCTTCCCACATCCGGTGCATTTCACTTGGTACCCCTGGAAAAGTGAAAATTGTTAATCCTGTCTGGGGTTGCCAAATAATACCGGGTGCCGTGCCTGTAAAGTTAGGTAAAATTTCTGCTCCTTGGGGGATCAAAGCTTGCTTGCGGTTGCTTGGAGTCATTACTCGTCCCCGGACAGCATATTTCTGAGAAATATCTTCAATAATTTCCGGACGTTCTACTAGGGGGGCACCAAAAAAGTCGGCGATCGTTTCACAGGTGAGATCGTCTGGTGTCGGACCAAGCCCACCAGTAAATATCAGAATTTGCGCTCTTCGACAAGCAATTTCAATCACTTGCTTGAGCCGAGTGGGATTATCTCCTACCACTGTTTGATAAAAGTGGGGAATACCCAATCTAGCTAATTGCTGCGCTAAAAATTGAGCATTACTATTGAGAATATCTCCCAACAGCATTTCTGTACCAACACAAATAATTTCTGCACTCATAATAAATAGCATTTAGCGATCAGCAGTTAGCGGTCAGCGTTTTCAGGCAACACCGCTAATCCATAGACTATCGCTTTTATGCGCTCAAGCTAAATGCTTTGAGCTATTGTTGTCTTGAGTTTTTCCAAACTTGCCAGCAAGTGCAGCTTAGCAGTGAGGTGGCACCGCAGGCGTAAGTAATACCACTGGGTATACCAGCAACAGCTAATGCCAAACTCCCAACCCACAGGGTTAAAGAGTAAATAAATAAAACGGTCAGTCTGTGAGATAAACCCGCGTGTAGCAATCTATGATGGAGATGGCTTTTATCAGCAGTAAATGGTGATTTACCGCGCCGAAGTCGTGTCAAAATCACTGCTGACATATCGACAATCGGTACTGCTAAAATGAGATAAGGTAATAAGACCGCAGTGACAGCAGGAGTTTTCACAAGTCCAATAATGCCGACTGCTGCTAGGGTGAAACCCATAAAATAAGACCCGCCATCTCCCATAAAAATTTGGGCAGGGTTGAAATTATAGCGGAGAAATCCTAAAGACGCACCCCCAAGTGCAGCCGCAATTAATGCTGCTGCTGGTTGGTGCATATACAAAGCAACAAAGAGCATAACGATAGAGGCGATTCCAGACACCCCAGCAGCTAAGCCATCCAAACCGTCAATCCAGTTAATCGCATTCACCATCCCTACCAGCCAAATGACTGTGATCGGCATCGAGAGCCAATTTAGATCAACCATCCCCATTGTCGGAATGCTCAAAAATTCTATGCTTACGCCTGCTTTCCATGCACCAATGGCAACAACAATTTGCATAAAGAGGCGCAAGAATGGTGACAAATTTAACAAATCGTCGGCTAAACCGATTAAGAAAAAGCCGATCCCGCCTAAGATGACACCCCAAATTTGCCATTCTTTTTCCAGCGACAAATGTCCGAATCCACCCAAGCACCAAACAATCATTAGAGAAATGATCGTACCAGTGAAGATAGAAACTCCTCCCAGACGCACCATCGGGCGTTGATGGACTTTTCTGTCTCCTGGTTTATCTAGCCGTCCACTTTTAATGCCAATGTTCCTGACATCGGGTATTGTCCAGAGAACGACGACAGCGGCAACGAGGAAAGCAATCAGATGATAAATCTGAGCAGGCATCTGTATGTTCAATGAGTAGGTTTCCAGACAAAAATACGTTGAGGTATTGTGTCTACCTATATTTACTACAAATCAGACACCTATCAGCAGGACGATTTTAAATTAGTAGGGGCGGGTTTTATAGAAAGAACATTGAACTAAACGCAGGATATCGGTAAACCCGCCCCTACTGGAGGCGGGTTTTATAGAAAGAACATTGAACTAAACGCAGGATATCG
>JAQYWN010000573.1 GCA_029379265.1 Rhizonema sp. NSF051 | reverse complement strand
TTCTGCTCTTTATATGCATATTCAGGGTTTATCCGGTCAGGTGCAAGATCTGAGTCTTCTGACCATGCAAGTTGTTCTTGAAGTAGTCGCCCTCGCTCTAAATCAATATCGACTGAAAGACTTTCTACATGCTTCTTACGCTCAACGAGTGCCTGCTCCTCAAGCTGCACCAATTCTTCTAATCGCTTTTGGATCTGACGATCGCATTCCTTTATTCTCTGAGTACATTCCTCATTCAGCTTAGCTCTATCTTTAGCCACCTCCGCCAAATCTGCATTTAGTTTTTCAAGTCGTTCCTTCAGATCTGTGTGTGCATCTTCAATCTCTTGTTGTAGCTGCTGTCTCTTGCCATCAATGTGTTCAAGCTGGTGCCGTGCCGAGCCTTTGAGTTTGTCTATGTTAATTTCTAGATCCTTGATTTCTGACTCTAGACTTTCCTTCAAACTACGCTTTTCTTCATATTGTCTAAAAGATTGGAATAAAGCAACTGTCAAAGGTGTAGTGGAGATCGCTGCAACGGGAATTTTGATTCTCCAGTCGAGTACTGGTGTAAAAATAACTAAGGTGCCACAACTCGCTAAAAATAACTGTTTGTTCATCATAAAAAAGCCCCAATTATATGGGGTCATGAAGAGGCAGTCTTGCTGGGGGCAGGGAGCGAAACCCCATCCATGAATGGAGGGGCTTGAAACCTTTGCACGCAGGGGAATCCAGAATTTTTTTCCCTGCAAGACTGCTCCCCTGCCTCTTGGTCAACAAACGTTTCACGTTGGGATTAACGCCGCCCTGAAAGGAATATAAGAGCAGTGATTGCTGTTAGACAAATAGCCGCTGCCCCTACTACTGGGTTGACGACCACTAAAAAGGTTGCTGTTGCTAAGCCAACGTATGTCCAGTTAGCGATCGCGATTCCAACACCTATCCAGACAATTCGGTAGTCTACCTCCATACCCATCTTCGGAGTCCATTTTTCTGATTAGCCGATCAATTGCGCAAAGCTCGCCGGATAGAGTACTCTATCCGGCAGACTTTGCGCAAAATCTGCCGGGGGAAGTTTCCCCCGGCGAGTTTTGCACTGTTAGACGAATTCAGCATCATCAACATATCCGTCTGCATTATAGGAACCCCTAGACTTTCTCCTTGATTGTCCTTCTGAAGATTGTTTGGTTGTGTTTGACTGACCATAAGTTTCTTGATACGCTGTCGCTTTTTGTTGTGCAACGTCTGCCTTTGCGCCAGTTTCAATTACTTTTGCATTTAAAATTGTTAGGTTGCTCTCTCTAATCTGCGCTCGAAGCAATCGTTGCTCCTCAGCAAATTCAGCCTCATTTTGAGCGTCCATAGTATGTGATACTTGGGTACTATAATCGAAAGCCAATTCGGCAGTCCGCTGCTGCTCGGTCCGCTCTTTAATGCCCAGTTGAACTGTCTTCTGCTTAGCGATCGCTAATCTTAAATTAGCTTGTACCTTTTCGAGTCCAATTTCAGAACTCGTTGCTTGTCCCACAGTCATTTGTAAATCCGGACGGCTTTTAAGAGCTTCGATACTCACTGAATCACATGATTCAATTGTTACATCAGTTACTCCTGTGGAAGTAACGGCTAACTTTCCTCCACCTGAAGCAGATGTGAGATTACCACTTTCGGATGTAGTTGGGGTTACTTTGGCTTGAGATGTTGTTTGTGTTCTTGCCATTTGACTTGTATTCGTAATATCGTTTTATTTCCTGGTTTCCATTGACCGCAGATCCATCCTCAACCAGGTAGCGATCGCCACTGCTATCAAAAGTGCTTATTTGGTGCAAAGCTCGCCGGGGGAAGCTTCCCCCGGCAGACTTTGCGCAGCTGATAAGTCCGAATTCCCATCGTGGCGACAAAGCTACCACTCACACAACACGTAATTATCAGGGGCACTGTCAGGACGCTTTTCAGCCTGGGAATAAACGACCTATCAAGCAATCCCTCAAGCTTTTCGTACTCATGAAGCTCGGGTTTGGTCACGACTGCTCACCCTCTTTCTTTTCTTGGTTGTATTCACTTTCGGGATTGATGCAATTGGCTATGGCTTCAAGGTTTGAAGATTGCTTGTAAGTTCGTATCGTCTGCGCTTTCTACACAATTGCTCAATGCTTCAAGCTTGGAATTAGTTTCGTACTCAGGACAGAGTTTGGTTTCAAGGACAATAGCACCCATGATGACTGACTTTGTGTCCAAAAACCCAACGATTGCTCCCACTGATATGGGTGCCATTGCAAAAACTAGTAGCCATTTAACTTTCATTCGCTTTCCTTTGATATTCATTGGGTTGGGGGTTTTGTTTATGTCCAGTCATATGTTTTCCCTTAGGTTTTGAAGAGTTATTTACAAGGTAGAAAAAGCTTAAAGATGCGATCGCCACTAACACCATTTTCAAAAACCAGTTAGTGTTCCGAGTTAACAGAAAGGTCGTTGTCATGAGAATTATCATTGCAACTCTCAAATAAAAGTTGATTATTCTTCTCCACCGTGACTTCCATAAAAACTCTAAGTGAACAATTTGATGAGCGCTAATTGACAATCCAACGGTGTCTCTAATTGGTATTTCGTGCTTGAAGTGAACATAAGTTAGGTGGTGACAGTGCCGCGATTTTCTCCAAGGAAACAAACAGCAACGATTCTGGGTTAGCGCTCGACACTTTCTGGATTTCTCTTTCCAAATGGGAGATTGGATGTAAGCAGTGTACTCCGGCGAGTGCCATGCCATTTACTTTCTGCCCCGGAGTAACTGATAGGCTCCTACGCCAATCATTCCCAAACCGATCGCTCCCGGAATTACTACTGGAGATGCTAGCAAAGCTATTGCTGTTATCCCGCCAGACGCTAAAGTTGTTATTGTTCCCAATCCCGTGTAGTAAACTATTTCGTGCAACACATGCATTTTGAATCCCTCCGAGTTTAAGTATAGAAATGCGAAATATCTAAAATCAGTCAGGGCTAGAAAGTAGATGGTTTGATAAAGGCGTCCACGAGTACCTGCGTTCGCCTCCGCATTTCTTCTGTTTTCTTCTGAGATTCCGCCGTCAATTTTGTCAGTGATTCCTGCCTTCTTAATAAATCCCCTACTAGCAAAAAAGCATTTTCACTGATTTTACTTTCTATTTTTTGAATCTCAGAATTATGAATTTCCGATTTTTGTTCTAAATAAAGTTCCCAAGTCTTTGCGTGAACATCCTCAAAAGCTTGAATTCCTTTTAAGGCTGTAGAGGTTCCAAAAAACTGAGCAATTTCAATTTTTTGAGATGATAGAGCCTCTAAGATACCATACTCAATTGCGTGTAAAGTTTCTTCAGAAAGTGTAATAGCTTCCTTCGTTTTTGTAATCTCTGGATCCATTGGTATTGGTTCAAGTCCATCACTCTTTAAATATTCGTTCGTGTGTTTTAACATCTCATCCACGAACTCTTGTGGCAATTCGGTGTCGGGCTTCCACGGTTTACCTGGATACTTCTTTCTCATCTCGTTGATTAGTACATTCGCATTGCATCTCAGTTTCTCCGCTGCTTCTGCTATATTCATAATTCTCCTGTACGGTATCTACGTGGATGATTTTTTAGATCTGTTTCCGTGTATAAAAACCCGTGACTCCATACTCGCGCTCTTATTCTTTTGAGTATTGGAATGTGACAATGGTTGAGCTTTACTTTGCGGTTTATGCCTCCGGTATAAGGATCTATGAACTGCTCGAACTCTTTTAAAAATAATGCAGCAGTACTGATGTATAGCTGGAGTTGTCTTGATGACACTGGTGGCTCCATCATTGCTGCCGCCGCTTCTCTCGTAATCTCTTGTACCACATCCGTAGTACCTTGAACTTCGTACTGGAATTTTTCACAGCATCTTTTCATAGATATAGTTTAAGAGCTAACAGTTGCAGGATACCTTCGGTTTCTTCAACTAAATTCAGGTCTTCTCGAAGTAAGTTTTCTATGAGTGCTAATTCATTAGTTTTAGATGGTGGTTTAACTATTCAACATTAATTTTCAACGGTGATACAGACAGTTGTGGGTGCGCTTGGTGAGTAAACCATAACTGTTTGGGGCAACGAAGTTTCAAGACTTTGAGGCCCCTATTACACGAATTAGCTCGAATGTGCCGTACTCCACCACCAGATAATTTCTAATTTCTAACTAGATTAGTATTAAGCGTGATTATCGCGTAAGAATTTCCGATTTTTACGGACAGTGGCTGTGTGAGGATGATCCACCCCTAAGCTAAGTTCAGCAATTGACAAAGCTTTTTTCAACAGAGGTTCCGCGTCACTGTACTGTCCTTGGTCTTTGTAGAGTAGAGCCAGAAAGTTCTTAATCTGTATCAAGGGCGATACAGATTTTTAGTTTTTGAATAATGTACACTATTGACCGCTCAGACATTAGCGAGCGCAATATACTTAGTTCTTTTTTACACTATAAATTCTCAGTGATTGACTTGCAGATTTCAACATTTCATTACATATGGAAATCATCTGAATGTAAATATTCATAGCTTCTACATGCGCTTTTCTCCCGCTTGTTTATACGAAAACCTTAGTCCGGATGAGTGGACTAGGGCGTGTATGAAATTGATTTAACGATTATAGTTGCGGGTTCTTAAATGTCATCAGTATTTGTATAATAAGTGAGAAAGATGAAGGCATGAAAAACCCTAGTCCTGACGATGAGTGGGCAACTAGGGTGATAGAGAGTTCACGGTAATTGACTCAAGATTAATCGTTTATGTGCCGATACTTTGAAGAGTGGATTGTACATTGAAAGCTGGATAACAGGTTTCAACAGGATCTGCAAATGCGGCTTGGGGAAAAACTAAAGACGTTGACCCCGCAATGAAGCTGAATAAAGCAGCAACAACTATTTTTTTCACAGCCAAAAACCGCCTTTAAGCTTAATGCTATAACCATTTTGAACTTTGGCATGCAAGGTTTGGTTCCCCAGTCGCTATCTCCGCAGTTGAAACTTACTTTCAGTAGACCGAAAACTTTTATCAGTTAACGTAAAAATGAGGGTTTCAGCCGTCGTTTTGGGGCTGGCGATCGCTCATGGTAGTGATCGCTGTATGCGTCCATCCAAAACAGAGATGCTTTCGCCCAAAGCCACCATCTCGTTTCCAACTAATCGGGGTCGGGTTGGGTCGAGGGGGAGTACTGTCGAGCTTCCCCTCGACCCAACTCAATTCCTCAGTGGGTCATAGCCTAGTTGTTGAGTAATCCGTTCTCTAGCTAAAGTGCGGTACTCCCAAAAATGTTCTCCGGCGGCGCATAGACCTAAATACATATTGAGAACTTGTGGCTTTCTCACCAGAATCGTCCATAGCTGTCGCCAGAACTGCCCACGAATTTCAGTTTGCAGTAAGCCTTGATGCCAGATTAACTGAGCAACGAGCCGTAATCCCTTATCTGGAGAAAATTGCATGGTTTGCTTTCGCCCTTTGGGCAAGTTAATACTGAGACATTGCTGAAAACAGCGTCTGAGATAGTTCTTGGGTTCATA
>JAQYWN010000572.1 GCA_029379265.1 Rhizonema sp. NSF051 | reverse complement strand
CGCAGATTAATTACCCCAGATAATTATACTATGTGCATTTACCCGGATTTGATATGAATCCTCAACGCTGAATCGTGTTTGCTGATTGGTTAAATAACATCGCTCGCGACTTCTCAATATCTAGAGTTTGATTTTTGAAAGCCTCTGCTTTCTCATAAGCACGAACTGTGGCAGGACGTGCTTGGATTGCCTCAAACCAGCGCTTGAGGTTCGGGAAATCTTCTAACTTCTGGTTTTGGCGCTCATACGGTACTATCCAAGGATAGCTCGCGATGTCTGCGATAGAGTATTCACCCGCAACAAATTCTCTATCTGCCAGCCGCTTATCTAGTACTGCATATAAACGTCCCGTTTCATTCACGTAGCGATTAATCGCATAGTCAATTTTTTCAGGAGCATATTGATTGAAGTGGTGATTTTGTCCTGCCATTGGTCCCAAACCACCCATTTGCCAGAATAGCCACTGAAGAACTTCAGCGCGATCGCGCGAATCTTCTGGGAGCAACTTCCCAGTTTTTTCAGCCAAATATACTAAAATCGCACCAGACTCAAAGACTGAAATCGGCTCGTCTCCAGTTGCAGGTTCAGTGTCAATAATTGCCGGAATGCGATTGTTCGGCGAAATCTTGAGAAATTCCGGCTGAAATTGCTCGCCTGCACCAATGTTCACAGGAACAATGTTGTAGGGCAATCCAACTTCTTCTAAAAACATTGTCACTTTATGACCGTTCGGTGTTGTCCAATAGTAAAGTTCAATCATTGATTTGTCTCCTGATAGTTTTCTGTAAGGCTCAGATTCCCGACTTCTCCAAGAAGTCAGGAATCTTACCGTTTATCAATTACACCTTTCTTTGATGAATCGCCAAGCCCGTCGCATTACTCTCTAATCCTGGCTTTAACTTTTGTTGGTCATCATAATCACCACCGTTTTGTGGGCGATAAGGAATTGGTTCAGTTGTATTGAGCGTTAACAGTCGTTGCTCGTAGACTTGGCATAACTTTTTATACTCTTCCTCCTGAATACGTCGAGCTTGATAAACGACTAAGGGAGGTAATACAGTCATCCCGGGGTAATATAAGACACCATGATTAATCGGGAACAATAAATCGTCAATATAACCGTTGACACCGCGTATGCTATACTGCGGTTCTCTTCCACCAAGAGTCACAACAAGCATGGCACGTCTTCCTTTGAGTGTTCCTTCACCATAACGATCCCATTGCTTGCCTTCAGATCCACCGACGCCATATGCAAATCCATAGGCGTAAACGCGGTCAATCCAACCTTTCAGGATAGCTGGCATTGAAAACCACCATAAGGGAAACTGAAAGATAATGACATCTGCCCAAAGTAGTTTTTCTTGTTCGGTAGAAACATCAGGTAACTGCGTACCATTTGTAAATGCAATTCCTGAAGCGGAGCCGTAGTCAAGGCGTTCGTTCGTATTCCGTTGCGGAAAGTCATCACCATCTGCCACAGCTTTCCATTTCATCGCATAGAGATCGGAAACTTGAACCTGATGTCCGGCATTTGTAAGTACCGAGACAGCAAAATCTTTCAGCGAACCGTTAAGGGATTTGGGTTCGGGATGGGCATAGACAATGAAAACGTTCATAATAGGTTTTTAAAGCTGAACTGTACTTGCTGACTGGTTAAATAACAATGGCCACATTTTCTCCATATCGATAGGCTGATTGATAAATGGTTCTGCTTTCTGGTAAGCACGTACCGTTGCTGGTCGTGCTTGAATTGTCTCAAACCAACGCTTTAAATTGGGGAAATTTTCTAAATTCTGACTGAGGAGTTCGTGAACCACAATCCAGGGATAGGAAGCTATATCCGCAATTGAATAACTACTGCCAGCAACAAACTCTCTATCCTCTAGCCGTTTATTCAGTACAGCATATAAACGTCCTGTCTCATTTACATAGCGATCAATAGCGTATTTGAGTTTTTCAGGTGCATATTTACTGAAATGGACGTTTTGTCCAGCCATAGGTCCCAATCCTCCCATTTGCCAGAATAACCACTGCAAGACTTCAACGCGATCGCGCACATCAGTGGGAATCAGCTTTCCAGTTTTTTCCGCCAAGTATAGCAAGATGGCACCAGACTCGAAAACTGAAATCGGAGTACCGCCATGAATGGGGTTATGGTCAACAATTGCAGGAATGCGATTATTAGGAGCAATTTTGAGAAATTCGGGTTTGAACTGATCTCCAGCACCAACATTTACAGGGATGATTGTGTAAGGCAATCCAGTTTCTTCCAGGAAGATTGTTACTTTATGACCGTTAGGTGATATCCAATAGTAAAAGTCAATCAAGATTTTTTATCCTTATTTTTGCATTGACTACATACTTGCCCGTAGTTGTCAAGGATATCATCAAAACTTTTCAACCCAAGGCCGTAGTTCCACTTCCCACGTCCAAGCACTTCGCGGTTGACGTAGAATGTTGAGATAAGTTTGGGCGATCGCATCAGGATCGAGCAGACTATCTGGATTGTCTGCTGATTCAGTGCGTTCTGCTGAAGCGATCCCACCATCGATGACGAAATGGGCGACATGAATATTCTGCGGAGCTAATTCCCGCGCAATACTCTGAGCCAAACCCCGCAGTGCAAATTTACCCATTGCAAAGGGAGCAGACCGAGGATAACCCTTGATACTTGCTGAAGCTCCTGTAAATAAAATAGTACCACCTCCAAGATTTAACATTCGTTTCGCCGCAGCTTGGGCAACGAGAAAGCCTCCATAAGCAGTTATATCTAAAGCTTTCTCTACATCAGCCGGGTTAATATCAACAAACGGTCCGTTCACTCGCCAACTTGGATTGTAAACGACGACATTTGGAGAACCCACACGACTTTCGACATCATTAAATAACTGCTGCACGTCTTCTGGTTTTGAGACATCGCACGCAAAGCTACTACCCCCAATCTCACTCTCTAGCTGACTAAGTTTCTCAACCCGACGTGCGGCTAAAGCCACTGTCATTCCCTGTTGAGCAAACAACCGAGCTAAAGATGCACTCAGTCCGCTACCTGCTCCTACGATTAAAGCTATTGTTGACATACACTCTACCTATTTTGGATTTCCGATTAACGCTTTGAACACAACTAACTTTATCGCTTAAAATTAACCTACGCAGTCAGGGTTTCAACCCTTTCCTCAGCACTTAAGTGCTGACTACAAAATCCTCAAAGTTAATGTGATGAACTATTAGGCTTGAGTAAGCTGTGAATCTTGAGTTCTGGGACGTTTCCCAATACGAAGTACAAGCACTGCAGCAATGAGACACAAAACACCCGATATGATAAATGCTTGGAAATAACTTCCCTGCCAAGTCCTGAGCGCCCCTGCTCCTAATGCTGCTGTCGCTGCACCAATTTGATGCGCTGCCACAATCCAGCCAAACATGATACCCGCTTTTTCTTTGCCAAAGACATTAGTTGTTAGCCGTACAGTGGGAGGTACGGTAGCAATCCAATCTAAACCGTAGAACACTGCGAAGATAGAAAGACCGTAGAAATGCGGATCGAAACTAAAGGGTAAGAAGATAAGAGACAACCCTCGTAGACCGTAGTACCAAAACAGTAAGTAGCGATTGTTCCAGCGGTCGGAGAACCAGCCGGAGGCAGTAGTGCCAACAAAATCGAAGATTCCCATCACCGCTAACAAGCCTGCTGCTTTCACTTCAGGAATTCCGTGGTCGATGCAGGCAGGAATGAGATGCGTACCGATGAGTCCGTTAGTACTGGCACCACAGATAAAAAAGCTACCAGATAATAGCCAGAAATCTTTTGAACGCATTCCCAGTTTTAGTGCGTTTAAGGTGGAGGCAATGGGGTTGACACTTCTAGCCTGTGTTTCCATTATTACTGACTGATCACCGAACGGTCGTAAGTCAAGATCCGAAGGGCGATCGCGCATTAACAGGGCAATCAAAGGAATAATCATCAGGGCAACTACGGCGATTGTCAGAACAGCACTCCGCCACCCGAAGCGTTCAACCAATGATGCCAGCATCGGTAAAAATACGAGTTGTCCGGTAGCAGTACTGGCAGTTAAGACACCGAGAACCAGCCCACGTTGTTCTGCAAACCAACGATTGACGACAATGGCACCCAAAACTAATGCAATGATACCAGTACCACTACCGACAACAACTCCCCAAAGTAAAATTAGTTGCCACGAAGCAGACATCAGCGTAGTTAAGCTAACCCCAACGCAAAGCAAAGCAAGGGCAAACACCATCGTGCGTCTAATCCCAACTTGCTCTAAAACGGCTGCAGCAAAAGGTCCAATCAGTCCGTAAAGTAGTAAGTTAATGGAAATTGCCAATGAAATCGTTGCTCTAGACCAACCAAATTCATGTTCTAGTGGAACGATGAGTACGCTAGGGGTAGCGCGAATTCCGGCAGCAATCAGCAAAGCTAAGAACGTTAAACCCGCAACGATCCAGCCATAATGCAGCGAACGACGCGCTAAATACTTAGCTAAGGACATAATTTTTACTCTCCTCCCAAGGTAGATACAATCGGGCTTCCTAATGCGTAATTATGAAACGGTTACAAGCCCAGCCCTTTAAAGGTGAAAACAGCCTTGAGTAATTACGAATTATTTTGTTAACCTTGATAGGGATTTGCAACTCTATCTACAAAAACTTTATCTGCAAATGGTAATCTTCCAGGATTACCGCGAGGTTCTCCAGCATAGCCAATCGGTACTAAGACTGCGATCGCCAGATCCGGATCTTCTGTAGCCCCGATTACTGCCTTGACTTTCTCTTCCTCCCAGCCATTCAGAAAGCAGCTAGACAAACCTAAACTTTCTGCTGCTAGTACCAAATGTGTAGCCGCAATCATGGCATCTTTAATCGCATACTCCCGATTCTTGTCCTGTAGTGCAGCATGAAACTGAGGGATGGCTGTTCTAAAAAAGTTTACGGTACTCTCAGTCCATGTCCCATTTTGCAGTGCTTGGTTGTAAATTGGGTTGAGATCTTTCTTCCAGCCAGCAGCATCAGCAGCAAAGACGAAGGTTACAGGTGCTTGAACGATTTGCTGTTGATTCCAAGATGCTGCTGATAGCGCTGCTTTTTGCGTCTCATCTTGTACCAGAATAATCTGCCAGTCTTGTAAATTAAAGCTACTAGGTGCTGCTACGGTTAACTCAACGAGTTGCTTGAGTAGTTCAGGGGTGATGGGATCTGGTTTGAAACTTTTAATCGAACGACGCTGGGCGATCGCACTGGGCACATCTAAAGGTTTAACTTGAGTTATGGCATTCATTTTATTCTCCTCTTACAGAATAGGTTGGAAAGCTTGAAAACCCGCGAACATGTAAAGCTACAGCCCAAGGGATGCGCTTCCCCCAGCAGACTTTACGTAAGTGAGGCAAAGTGACATCATGAAGGTCATTTTCACTTGTTGGCATGGATAAAAAACACCCGTGGAATAGGATGTTGCTTTTCGGATCTGTCATTAGTTGTCTTTATTTCATTATTTCCATAATATCGAAT
>JAQYWN010000571.1 GCA_029379265.1 Rhizonema sp. NSF051 | reverse complement strand
GGCATAAATAGTATGGATAGAAAATGACGCGAAGCCAATCATAGAAGACTTTTGGGATAAAATAAAAGGTTATTATTGTCGAGTATGCTCTGATTCTCAATCACAAAATTTACCTGTCTATCTGGTTTCTTCAAAGCAACAATACGTAAACTTCATCAGATAATTTTGAAATATTACTTTTTGTAGTGGCTTGCTGAGAGACAGTTAAGCAAAAATGATTATAATTAAATGATCTCATTCAGCAGAATGGGCACTGTTGATCACTAAGTATCAGAAAGAGTAAAAAGGTCATGCAGTCAGATTTTGATGAAAAACTACACATTAAACAGGCTATGACTTTAGGGCGAACAGTTACGCAAATTAAGGCAGAAATCAAGGATATATTTGGTTTTGTGCCACCCTTCTTTGAATCGGCACAGACTCCACAAGTGCTAGAAAATCTCTGGCAACAGACACTTTCTGCATATGTGAATAATCCACTGCCCGATCTGTTGAAGGAAAAAGTTTCCGCTTACCTCTCGCGCTTTTGTGCTGTTCCTTACTGCATGATTTGCCATAGTTGCAGCTTACGTTTTTTAGGAATGAACGCACGGCAGGTGCTGGAATTGCTAGAATCTCCAATTCCTGAAGCAACAGATATTGACGAACACCTTAAGATACTAGCAGATCAGCCTCATCCTCTCACATGGTCAGAGTCAAATTCGATACTAGAAGCAAGTCTTCTCGACTGTGTAATATTTATTGTGGCGTCAGATCAGGCTGAGTATTGTCGTCAGGAATTGCGTAGGATTCTCACACCTGTAAATTATCAGCATGTAATCGCGTTGATCGCTTATGTGAAGACGTGTCATGTGTGGATGGAAGCCCACCCCGAAGTTTCATATGAAGCTGATCCGCGAGTGATTGCTCATCTGGCTCCTTTACTGGAAGAAGAGCCTTCTTTGGCTGATTTCTTCCACCACTATCAACGTAAAGTCAAAAGTGAATGTCAGAGTCAGGCAGTACAGCTAGGCGAACTCGGTGAACGTCAGCGTCAGGAGTCAGCTTGGCAGCAGCAAGCTGAACGAGAGCGACTAGTAGCGGCGATCGCTCAACGTATCCGCTCCTCTCTCAACTTGGGAGAAATTCTGAATACGACAGTATCTGAAGTCCGACAGTTTCTTCAAAGCGAGCGAGTGTTCATTTACCACTTCCTTGAGGATTGGAGCGGCT
Source organism: Rhizonema sp. NSF051 (assembly GCA_029379265.1). Taxonomy (GTDB): domain Bacteria; phylum Cyanobacteriota; class Cyanobacteriia; order Cyanobacteriales; family Nostocaceae; genus Rhizonema. The sequence goes on along the minus strand of JAQYWN010000571.1, from coordinate 4,321 downwards.
TTGTGGTTGTAGAGTCTGTTGCTTCTGGTTGGGCTTCTATTCTAGGAACAAAAATTACAGACTCCTTCTTTGCAGATCCAAAGAGCCGCGAACTTTACGAACAAGGTCGAACTGAAGTTGTCGAGGATATTTACACGAATGGTTTATCCAAATGCCATGTTGATTTATTGACGAAGCTTCAGATCAGAAGTAACTTAGTCATCCCGATTGTACAAGGGAAAAAGTTATGGGGATTGTTGGTGGCTAACCACTGTTCGGAACCGCGACAGTGGCAGCAGTTGGAAATTGATTTGCTCAAACAGTTGGCAACGCAAGTAGCGATCGCCATTCAGCAATCCATACTCTTCGAGCAGGTTCACACGGAATTAATCGAGCGTCAAAGATCGGAACAGAAAATTCGCGAACAAGCGACTTTGCTTGATGTTGCCAACGATGCGATTATCGTCCAAACTCTAGATCACAAAATCCGATTCTGGAATAAAAGTGCTGAGCGTCTGTATGGTTGGAAAGTTGCTGATGCTCTTGAGCAAAATGCTCTGCAAATCCTTTTCAAAGAAACTTCGCCTCAACTCCAGCAAGCTCAGCAATCTGTTATTGAGTATGGCTCTTGGCAAGGTGAGTTGCATGAAGTGACAAAAGCTGGCAAGGAAATCATCGTCGAAAGCCGTTGGACACTAGTACTTGATTTGGAGGGGAAACCCCAGTCAGTACTGATTGTCAACACCGATATTACAGAGAAAAAACAACTCGAAACACAGTTTCTGCGCACCCAGCGTTTAGAGAGCATTGGCACCCTTGCTGGTGGCATTGCCCACGACTTAAACAATGTGCTAACACCGATTATTATGTCATCTCAACTCCTGCTGAAGGCACAACTGCAAGTAGAAAAGCGACAGAAGTTGCTGAAAACAATCGAGAAGAGTGCTCAACGCGGGGCAGCATTAGTCAAGCAAGTTTTGTCGTTTGCACGCGGCATGGAAGGTAAGCGCACGTCGTTCCAAGTCACCCACTTGCTTTGGGAAATTCGGCAAATTGTGAAAGAGACATTCCCTAGATCTATTGAAGTTTCTGTGGATATTTCACCAGACCTTTGGTTTGTTTCCGGAGATGTGACACAATTGCATCAGATACTCATGAATTTAGTTGTTAATGCTCGCGATGCCATGCCTAATGGCGGTCAACTCCAGCTTGGGGCTGAAAATCTTTTGATAGATGACAACTATGCTAGGATGAATCTTGAGGCAACTGTTGGTCCCCACTGTGTAATGACTGTCTCGGATACAGGGACTGGCATGACATCTGAAACTTTGTCAAGAATTTTTGAGCCTTTTTTCACAACCAAAGAGCAAAATAAAGGTACTGGGCTAGGGCTTTCAACAGTTATCGGTATTATCAAAAGCCACGGTGGTTTTGTGACAGTAGATAGTCAAGTTGGACAAGGAACCAAATTTCAGGTGTACTTGCCAGCGCTGTTAGGAACCAAAATATCGGCAGATCCCGAGAAAGAACCGTTAAAAGGACAGGGAGAATTAATTCTTGTTGTTGATGATGAAGCCGATATCCGTGAAATTACTAAGACTTCTTTGGAGACTTCAAATTATCAAGTACTGACTGCTAGTGATGGCATCGAGGCGATCGCACTATACGTGCAGCATAAGAACGACATCAGTGCTGTGTTGATGGATATGATGATGCCGGAGATGAATGGATTAACTGCCATTAGGATGTTGAAACAAATTAATCAACATGTGTTAATTATTGCCAATAGTGGAATTACTGAAGTCTCTTGTAAAAATGTATTTATGGACACTAACGTCAAAGCTTTTTTGTCCAAACCCTATACGCTACAGGAATTAATCAAAACTTTACACTCAGTACTAAATCCGCAATCAATTCAAGTGAACTACCTACACTGATGCAACGCATACAGTGCAGGCTTCTGGACTCGCAGGGGAGCGCCTCAAATTAGACTTACGTCCTCTTTTTGGTCTTACCTCCCCTCCTCCAGCAGTGACGGGGTTCCCTCCGCCAACTGACTGACTAGCAGCCAATTTTAGTATCCGAATACCCTCTGCTCTAATATTCACCGCTGCATTTCCATCTCTGTCATGGTGAGTGCCGCAATGTGGACAAGTCCACTCACGAACATCTAACGGCATCTCACTCATTTGATAAAAACAATTAGAACAAAGTTTTGATGAGGGGAACCACCGATCAATCTCGACAAACATACCACCTTTACGTTCTAGTTTGTATGCCAAGAAGTTGGTGAATATCCCCCATGCAGCATCGGATATTGATTTAGCTAAATTGTGGTTACGAACCATACCTTTAGTATTTAGGTTTTCTACTACAACAACTTGGTTATCGTTGACAAGCTTTGTACTTAGCTTATGTAGAAAATCCTGCCGTGAGTTGCTCACACGTTCGTGAACTTTAGCCACCAATTTTTTATTTCTGAATCTAGACTTACTTCCGTCCTTTTTTCGGGCTAATTTCTGTTGTTTACGCTTGAGATTTTTTTCGTGCTTACGGATATATTTAGGGTTATCAAACTTAGACACTTTGCTACCATCACTGACAACAGCAAAGTGTTTCACCCCTAAATCAATCCCAATAACGTTGCCTTCACATGAAGATGCTGGATTGTCTCCCTCAACTTCAGAAATGATAGACGCAAAGTATTTACCACTATGACATTTGCTTACAGTTACAGTTTTGATTTTTCCTTCAATAGTCCGGTGAATACTGGCTTTAATTTCACCAACGTTACCCGGAAGCTTGACAATACCATCCAAAATTTTAACGTTCTGAGGGTACTGCATTGACTGTTTACCCTTCTTTGATTTGAAGCGCGGAAATCTTGCCCTTCCCTCAAAAAAGTTCTTGTAAGCTGTGGTTAAGTTGAGCGTTGTAGCTTGCAATATTTGGCTATAACAATCTCCTAACCATTTTGTCTCTTCTGCTTTTTTGAGCGCTGGTAGAAGTGCGTTGAGTGCTGATTGCCCTAATCCTTTGCCAGTTTCTTTATATGTCTCAATCGAATGATTTAGAGCATAATTCCACCACCACCTTGAACATCCAAAAGCTTGCGCTAATTTAATTTGCTGTTCTTCTGAAGGATACAAACGAATTTTTACAACCTTGCGTAGCACTCAACATCACCTCCTTTGTTTTTGTTTCTTACTACATTATACAATAAGCATTAAAGTTTTCCGGAAAAGATTGGTGATTTCTCATACATCAAGATGTCTGTCTTTCCTGTGGAAAAACTTGAATCAAGATGCAATCGTCATCACCCAGTCATTCATCCCAGCACTCAGAAGAAACGGATAGAGTGTGGGACTTCTGTCTGAAATAAGTTAAAAAATTAGTTTCATCCCCATATACCTCACGAGAATGCAATCCGCTATAAATTACAATTTTGTAATTTAACACCATAGCGAACTGTAATTTTGGTTGGCTTGAATCAGTAATGTAAACAATATCTCTTTTGAAGAAAGAGCGTGAAGATTGGACATTACGTCTCATCTGGTGGTGCAGAAGGCAACGCCTGCCATCCATATCGCTCTGTTGGAAAAAGGTTTGTGATCAAGCTGGAGGTGGTTTTCTGATGGGTGAATATTTTAGCAGGCATTCGTATGGAAGGCTGTTAGTGTCCGGATTAGCAAATCAATATTTCTCTCATAATATTTTTGAACAAGAAGGCTATACTGGAATTTCTGTAGCCTGCAATCATCAATCAAACCCAATGTCCATCCTAGAAAAATTTCTAGGTGTGCCATTCTTTGAGAATCTGGGAAATCTTGCTCGTAAACGGTTGGCGACAATGGATGATGCTACTAGTCACATTTATGGTTTGTGGCTGATGTCAGGTATTAGTCGTCGCCACCCAGAAATAGAAAACGATTTTTGTTTCTGGTTCATGTCTAATGTTTGGGGTGAGCGTTTATCAGCTTTGGCATCTTACACTGGTATTCAGGGAATCGAGTTTGATGCTTCAGTAGTCTTTAAAGATTTGTTGATGGCATTGGGTGAAAATAATTTATCAATGCTCGATGATAAATCTATGATGAGTCTTGAGCATCTACGTTTATTAGATAAAGTTTGGACTGGTGAAAATATGCGGGTGTCCGAAGTAATTGCTATTTTAGAGTTATACAGTAGAATTATCAAAGGTGAGAGGAGTAATTGAATTGGGATAACTCCAAGGGTAATCACCCGTATTGAGGATTACCCAGAGATATTACTTGGGAGGAAAGCTATCGCCTGTGATTAAGATTTGTAGAGAATTACAAATCAAATTAATTTTGTATAATAT
>JAQYWN010000570.1 GCA_029379265.1 Rhizonema sp. NSF051 | reverse complement strand
CTCTTTTTCAATTTTTCATTTTTAATTTTTAATTCTTCCAAGCCGAGTCGAGAACGATAATCTAACACTAAAGTCGGTAGAGCGATTGCTAAAAATACCAGTAGCATTGGCGCAAACTCTAAGGTTTGACTCAGGGTAGCGGCAATGCCAAGCAATATCAGCCCTATAACTATCGAATGCCCTAAATCTTTACGACGGGGCACATCAAAACTGTGTAACACTTGTAGTTGAATCAACAACTCTGCCAAAGCAAGCCGTGTATCGTTCAATTCCCCAAACAAATGCCCAAAGAAAGCGCCCAGCGCGGCTAACATTCCGATAGAGATGCAGAACTTAGCCGAGATATTCGCGGACAGTCGATGAAAGTAACTCCAAACTGTACCCAATACACTCATCGGCGCTGCCCAAAGAGTGGATTTAGTCCCAGCTGCAATATCTGTTGCTATTATTCCGACAATTACCAAAGCTAGCACCAGCACTCGCAAGGTTATTGAATCTTCAGCTTTCATCTTGGGCGATAAATACATGTTTCGCTGCCAGCGATTCCATGTAGGAAGATGCCAACGCCAATTACTCCTGGAAAAGTTAAACATAGCTGTGAGAAAGCAGCAGATGAGTTTGTGTACAAAGACGTTGAGCAATATCCCCCATACGTTAGTACGGGGGATATGCGTCTTCATTCGACATTTATAACACAAACGCTACGGATAACACTTGTGAGTCAAGAAACACAACTTAAATCGTTGTACTGATTGACACGCCCACAATTCCCCCTTGTTAGATTGTGTCGGTCATGACCTGTCATTTTTCAATTCGGATAACAAGTTGTTTCCTGCTCAGATCTGCTTTCTGTAGAAGCCACAAACACGCTTGCTGTGGACAGACTCCGCAGGCAAGTGTTTTCCTAATAACTGCTTTTTTTTAAATTAGATAAGTTTCAAAACCAGGATCGTCATTAAAGAATGCTAGCAATGGTAATTTGAACTACATCGTGGGAATAATCGCAAACAAAAGCGGCGGTTGATCTACGGATGTTAGCTCAACTTCCAACAGATAAGTCTGGTTGAGTTGCGTGCAGCGTAATTCTACGCTCAAGCATCCCGGACTCGAACACTGCGCCACCACTTGGGAGCTATCTCCCTTTAGTTTTAAAATCCCTTTAGTAGGTAACTCAGCGCGAACTCGCAGTGTCGGCTGAGTCTGAGATGGATGTTCTACTTTCAAGGTGAGGACACCCACATTCGTTAACCATTGTCTTTCTACTACTGGATGAATAGCAGAAACCGATACAGTCAGATTTTCTAGCAACTGTTTAGCTGCTATCAACGACAGCGCCATTTGTTGAGGCGGTTGTAAATCTGAGTAATTGTTCTGTGAATCCAACATCGTTTCTGAGGTATCTGTGTTTCCAGACCGATAGGGCAGCCTTAGCACGAATCCTGCTAAGTCATTCAGTGCTTGAGAGTCATTTGGGAAAAAGCTCTCTACGACCTGAACTAATTTTGCACCTAAGGGTTGGGATGATACCAGCAATGCTTGGCATTTTTCAAGCAACTGTTGGAATATCTTTTCCGGCAAATGAATCGGCAGATTCAGCTTGGACTGCTGAGCCGCCCAAACCCAAACTGGAACTAATGCCATTGATGAATTGTCTACATAGTCGGGATAATCTACTAATTGAGACTCCCAAGGAAACAAGGGTGGGTGGTTTTCAATGTGGATTTGTAACCGACGTTTGAGGACGGCTTGGAAACGTTCTTGCACAGTAGGAATTTCTCCTAGTTGAGATAAATGGGGCTTTCCCTCCAACTCTTGCTTACTGCTCTTGAGAGCATCAGCAGCTGCGGCAGGTTTTTTTACCCCGTCAATGCCCTCACAGTTGCCAGAGATCTGTCTGTCGGTATCGGCATTTATTGCTAACAACCAAGTGAGTAACTGGTACTGTAAGGATTCTGAGTCACTATTCATGAGTAGATGTATCTGATCCGGATACTAGGGAGTTACGAATCTCCCAAGCTTGTTCCAGAATTTTAAACCACCTTTTTTGTAATTGTGCCATTGACAACCCTAAAATTTTGGCAATTTTTTCGTCAGGTTGTCCTTGTTGTTTTAAATTGAGTAAAGATCGATGTTTTTCGTCAAGTTGTTCTGTATAATTATCCCATTGTTGAGGAGTCAAACCCAAATTCGTCCGCAAATCTGCTTCCAACCACTCATGAACTAACTCCCAACGATGTAACAGCGCAAACCGAATAAGATGGTATTTGAAGCGCTGCTGTAGGTAATCCCGCTGACGAGGAGTTAAACCCAAAATGGACTCGATTTCCTGCGCCGAGAAATCCTGGAGACGGAGAGCAAAGTAATCAGCACAATCAGATTGTTGCCGTTCTTCAAGATAATTAATTAATTCCGAGACTACTACAGAACGCAACGTTTCTTCTTGCGGTTCTGGTTCCGGTTGCGTCGCCATCGCCGATCGCAATTGCTGCACTGCTGGTTCTTCCCAAGAACCGTCAGATTCATTACCGCTTCCTTCTGCGGCTTGCTCTATATCGACGCAGGTTTCAGGCGGCTGTTGTTGCGAGAAAGTTTGCGCTCGCAGAATAATCAGTTGCTGCTGACGCCCTGGTAACGGAATCCGTCTCTTAGCATAGCGCTCGGTAAATGCCATGTATTCTGCCAAATCCAACTTAGTTCGGGGGCTATATGTAGCATCTAGTTGGTTCTCTCGCCGGAAAGCGTTCAGTGCTTCTAAATAAAAATTCTGTAGAAAATCTTCAATAATAACGAGCCGCCCTTGATAGCTTAATTGCCTCTGAGGAGGATTAATGTAGCGATAAATAATCGCGCTTAGCGTACCGTGTAATTCCGTCCTACCTCGAGATGAGCCTAACTCATGATACCTGAGACACTGTTGCAGTCGATGCTCGGCTAGGGAAATTGCGGATTTTTCTACAGTACCAGCAGCCTGGATACGTTTACTCTCATTGCAAATACGATTGACTTCGGCAGCAATGCGCATTGCCACTTCTTGGCAATTGTGTTCTCGCGCTTTTGTCGATCTTTGAAGCTCCTTGTACAGGAGTTGAAATATCGCCTCCACGCCGATAGAACTTACTCCCTGAATTGTTGTGGTTGCGGCTAAATTCATATGTCTCGGTTTTAAACAGACCCTAACATAAATACAAACCGTGTGATTGTAAGTATTGGGTAAAGGTTTTTGCGTATAAGCTACAGCTAGGGAAATCCTGCAAATGAGGATTGAGCTTAGTTTATTCTTCCCATTTGTGCGTTTGACTGTTATTACTTTAAAAAAAGTAACAACCTTTACCCACTAAATATTTCACAGGTCATTATGGATTTACAAGCACAAATTCAATTGCTGATTGACAATGCACCTAAAGATGGTAGTACACCAGAAATTGTCACAGCAATCGCTCCCATTCTCAGCGCGATCGCTTCATCGTTAAGCTACACCCAGTATTATATTCTCCGACATTTGGAGTCAGGCTGGGTGATGACTACATTGAGCAACCGTGCAAATCCAGAGTTGGAAAAGCGTGTTATTTATGCTTTCCCTACCATACAGGATGTTCCACCAAGCTCGTCTGCTGGGCTTGACCCTCAGGTAATCCCAGTCCCCATGCCTGTTACCCATATTTTGTTCCAATTATTAGCAATAGAACCCGTAGATAGTATAGTATTTTTTGAGACTTCTGGCACAACAAACAATCCAGTTGAAGTTCAAAGAGCCGAACTGCAACGACTCGTTCGAGAACAGCTACAACAAAACCTCTTGCACAATCGGATACCACCTGACATTGCTTAAGAAAATGAGGAGTTATGAGTAAAGACTGATGAATAAACATTTTACTTAATATTCCTCATCAAGAGCGGACTCCCGAAGGCGAGCGGCTTCGATTACCCCTACTCCTTATCCTCACTTTACTTTTAGGGAGATCCATAAAAATAAATATCCATTCCTTCAAACTAGATGTCTAGTCGTAGTCGCGCTCGTCTCGCTCTCTTTGAGTACTCAAAGAGAGCGGAGCTTCGCTTTGAAGTCTGCCGGGAGAAGTGTATCCCGAAAGGCTGTAGCTTCAAAGCGAAGCTCTCTTGACGCGAAATCTGCCGTCCGTGAGTACTCTCAAGGCGCGAGTTTCGCGGTTGCAGACGCCCCCAAGACTTCGCTTTAAAGTAAGCCTACTGTGAATCTTCTGCTTGGGCTGTAGCTTCGCGCTTGGCTTGCTGACATATGACCGGATATTTATTTACAAAGCAAGTGCCTTAGTAAAGACGACTCAACACATAGTCAGCCATTTCTATCAACGCTTGGCGAGATTCAGAGGGTGGGAGATCCACAAGATACTCAACCGCCTTATGAGCGTGGTGTGCGGCTAATTCTCGGGAACGCTGAATTCCTTTGCTATCTTTAATCAGCGTGATCGCCCGCTCTAAATCCTCAGCTTGTACAAACTCTCGTTCAATCAGCACCTCTAAAGAGGGTATTTCTTCCAAAGCAAACAAAACTGGTGCAGTTAAGTTGCCACTTTTGAGATCCGATCCTGCTGGTTTACCCAAAGTATCTGTCGAGCTCGTAAAATCTAGAATGTCATCTACGATCTGGAACGCCAAACCGATGTGACGTCCGTAGCCGTACAAATGCTCAGCAGTTTCTTCAGAAACTTCGCTCAGTAATCCAGCAGCTTTAGAACTGTTGGCAATGATCGACGCACTTTTGTAATAAGTCTTTTTTAAGTATGTATCGATCGACATGCTTGTATCAGAGAGATTTAATCCCTGCTGAATCTCGCCAGTCGCAAGATCCATAATCACTTCTGATAACAACTTGACAACTGCCAAATTGTCCAGGTTTGCTAAGTACCATGAAGATTGGGCAAAGAAAAAATCTCCGGCCAAAACAGCAAAGCGGTTGCCAAACAAACTATGAATCGTGGGAACACCACGCCGCATGTCTGATTCGTCTACCACATCATCGTGGATCAAACTCGCTGTATGAATCATTTCTGTGATTTCAGCTAAGCGTCGGTGACGAGGCGTGATATCTTTTTCCAGCATTGTTGCTCTTGATATCAATAAGACAATTGCCGGTCTGATACGCTTTCCCCCAGCTCCGAAGAGGTGTTCAGCCGCCGCACAGAGGATGGGGTGGTCGTTATTTCCAACTAGCTGTTTCAGGTTATCTGCTAGTATTAGCAGGTCTGCTTCCACAGGGGCGAAAAGGGAAGTGGCTGGGGTCATGGACGGGCCGACTCTAACTTAAGTTACGAAAATTTACATATCCTATACTCATTCTAAGATAAGCATGTGCCAGCGCAAAGTTTTCCTTAAGGAATCCTCTCAAGAGTGAAACACAGAAGTTCTGTTCTCACAGAAGCCGCAACAGAACAACGCGCTTAAACAGACTTTGTATCACAGGCGCTTCCCTTTAAGGATTCATAGAGTTGAGGAATGAGGCTTTGGAGGGCTATGTCCGGGTACAGGGGAGGAAAATAAATTGCTTATGTAAAGCAAAAGAACAATCT
>JAQYWN010000569.1 GCA_029379265.1 Rhizonema sp. NSF051 | reverse complement strand
AAATAAATATCATTCTAATGACATTTACTTTTACTTTCTCGGTCATTTTATAGTTTGAGTTGAACAGCAATAGACTTGGGCAGTGTGCATTATGAGTGTCTCTCACTATCATGGCGACTGTCCGTGCCAAGAAAAGAAACAGAAAAGTTTATGAATTGTTTGGGACGGATGTCCGTGATGAGTACAGAAAGGAAATTTTATGTTTGATTTGTTTGGAAAGAAGTTTTCGCGCCGTAAATTGTTGACAACGACAGGGTTGGGAGTGGTGGCAGCCAGTGCGATCGGACTCGATCCTGAATTAGTAGCTGCTCAAACGCGGACAAGTAAAGGAGAAGAGTTACCACCTCAGATTAAGTTCTCGCCCGATGAGTCACCTACCACTGAGGTAAGTTCTGGAGGCCCGCCTACTGCATTACCACCAGCAAAACGATTGGGTTTTGCCATTGTTGGGCTAGGTAGGCTATCGCTGGAAGAGATTATGCCAGCTTTTGGCATGTGCAAATTAGCTAAGCCTACTGCATTGGTAAGCGGTGATGTGAAGAAAGCAAATCAGGTTGCCCAGCAGTACGGCATCAATCCCAAGAATATTTATAACTATCAAAATTACGACAATATCCGTAACAATCCTGATGTTGATGTTATTTATATAGTTCTGCCCAACAGTATGCACTTAGAATATACAGTGCGTGGTGCGAAAGCAGGTAAGCACATTCTCTGCGAAAAGCCAATGGCAATCTCAGTTGCAGAATGCCAGCAGATGATTGATGCGTGCAAGAAGGCAGATAGAAAGCTGATGATTGCTTACCGATGCCAATACGACCCTTACCACCGTGCCGCCATTCGGATGCTGCGTAGCAAAGAGTTAGGCAAGGTGAAGGTCATTCAGGCAGATAACGGGCAAAACCAGAGCAACGATATTTCGCAGTGGCGGTTGAAAAAAGCCTTATCTGGGGGTGGTTCGCTTCCCGATGTTGGTATTTACTGCCTAAACGCTACCCGCTACTTAACAGGTGAGGAACCGATTGAAATTAGTGCACAGATGTTTAGCACTCCGGGCGATCCTCGCTTTAAAGAGGTGGAGGAAAGCGTCACCTTCCAGATGCGTTTTTCAAGTGGTGTTTTAGCACTTTGTTCAACCAGCTACGGCTACCACCAATCTCGCCGCTTCCGCATTTTTGGTTCCGATGCTTGGACGCAATTGGACCCAGCTTTTGCTTACAATGGTTTACGCATGACTATGTCGCGCTTATCTCCCAGCAACAACATGGCTGAAAATGTGACAGACATTAAGATGACTGAGAAAAGCCAATTTGCGTTAGAAATTGATCACATGGCGGATTGCGTAATACATAATAAACAACCACACACACCCGGTGAAGAAGGTTTACAAGATCAGAAATTAATGGCAACAATTTATGAAGCGGCAAGAACTGGTAGGACGATTAAGCTTCCTGCCGTTTCTGGACTTGATGTAACACGCGGCCCCGCCCCGGTTATTTTGCGATGAATTAATGCTAGTTGGTCATTGGTCCTAAATATCAAGAGAAATGATCTAGGGGCGCTCTTAGTGTTCGCCCTTACCAAAGGTTTTAACAAACGCTTCCTCGGCACTTTTCGGAGATATCTGATGATTTTTGCCACCAATTTCGCAGAGGAGGATTTTTTTGTGGTAAATAACGTCACTGTCCCACTTTGGTTGACAAGCGTCATAAATGCTGTTAACGTTACTGTTTTGATTAGTTCTTAACCATTTTTTACCTACTTATTACGGAAAAAATGATTTCCCCCCATTGATTTGTAGTTGCAGGTCCTAATCGACTTTGTGCACCTTGCGAAGTTGATTAGGACCTGCTTGTCAGGGTATGTTCATTGACCAACAGTACTACTCCATGTACCAATAATATCTGAAATTTTACACAACAAGACAGAGATAATTTACATGCCAAAAAATAAATGTGTCCGAGTCGGCTACGGAACTGTTTCCCAAATCCACGAAACGAAGATGCTTGAATGCAACGTTGAAACTGTTGCTATTGTAGAAGTCGATGAGCAGAAGCGCTTCCAAGCACAGCAAGAAGGCTTTACTGTATTTAGTTCTTGTCAAGAAGCAGCAAAACTCAATCCTACCTTTTGGGATATTTGTGTTAGTACCAATCAACACTTAAGCGTCATTCAGAGTATTTTAGATTCGGCACCACAAGCAAACATCTTCATTGAAAAGCCTATCTGTTTGTTCTCAGAAATTCCAGCTTTACGTAGAACACTATTGAACTTTGAGGGCAAAATAACGGTCAATGAAAATTATGCATCCTCAACAATCAAAAATATGGTGCAAACAATTGCTTTTAACGAGCTACAAATTCATCCAGAAAAAATAGTTGTAGAATTTACAAAAAATAGAGAATTAGATTTTGCTAGAGGTCGATTTATCGACAGAGAATTAGGATCACTTGGTTATGAAGGCTCACACATGGTGACACTTGTTTCTGAAATGCTTGAAGATTATGTTCCGTACCGCATTCTAGAAAACAAATTTAGTGACTTGATTTTCAAAGGTTCTGATCAATTGCTCGAAAATCAGGGTAGTGCTTATGTACGCTATAAATCGCTTTCCCAAGTAGAGATAGAACTGTATACTTCGTTAGCGGGCACTATAAAATATAAACACCCGTTGTTTTGTATTGAGGATATTCCCCATGATGATCTAAATAGTAAATATCGATTCATTGCTGTGTATGGCACAAATTACCACAATGATAAGTATTGCGTCGTAGGTTTCTTTGAACCGATAAATTCTTTCAAGCGCTGTCAAGGTGCAGTTTATGTCACCTTGAACAATAAAGTTGAAAGAATTGTTGCTCCCCTGAGGGATGATACAATGTTACTCCATTTCCAGCAAACATTAAAATATTTCCAAGGTGTAGCAGAAAACCCTTACTCTGTTGAAAAAAGCATCAAAATTGTCGAAATATTAAATTCTTTTACCGACGAAATGCGTTTTTCCAAGTCTTTGCACAGTCTAGTTTAACTTAGATGAATTCTACTTAGCTATTCGAGTAGGATAACAGATTTAGATAAAGTTCTACTCTCAGGTATTAGACATACACTCAAAAAACATCCACAATATAGCTGGAGACTACTTGTATGATTAGTGTAAACAAAAATTCTCACGCTTTGCGCCTGCCTGGTTCCACTGTTAGCCTTCGACTAAAAGTTTACGATACACCTTGTTTTGATGGTCAGATTGGTGGGACACCACACGTTCATCTTTTAGCTACAGAGATGTATTTTGTTTTAACAGGTTCAGGGGCAGTTGAAGTAATTGACAAAGACGGATTTTCTCAATTTGAACTGTTTCCACATTCAACACTCGTTTTCAGTCCAGGAACCATCCACCGTCTGATCAACCCAAATAAAGACCTAGAAATATTGGTAATTGAGCAAAATGGGCTCCCTGAACGTGGCGATAGTGTTGTTTGCTTTACTAATGAGTGGTTGGAGAGTGACAAAAGTTTTGCAAGAGCAATGAAAGTAACCTCTCTTGAGGAGGCATACCTACGACGGACTCGTGGCGTAGAGGGATTCCTTGAGATCAAAGCGGCTTTTTCCAAAAGCAAAACTCTGGGACAAGAGGCTTTAGGAAAATTTTATCAGCTTGCAGCAGAACGAACATTGCCTTTGCACTCAACGTGGAAAGATCTGATTACAGATGGAGCTTTGGCTGAAGCACAAGATGCATTAAATCAACTGAATGCTCTTGCAACCAACAACACTAGTCATCTGTTTAAGTCCCAGAAACACCTAATTCCTTCTGCTCCATATTCAAAGCTAGGCTGTTGCGGACACCTGAACCATCACTTCGATGATACTACTTTGATGCTAGAAGGACTCAAGCAGGCAGCATAACAAGGGGTAAATAAGCGCTCTGCGTGCCATGAGGCTCTTTCTGAGACTGCTCAGCTGCATTCATATCAAGTCCGTTAGCTCCTTGAGGACGGTGTCAGAGTGAAGCCCGATGCCGCCCATCGCTTGGCACCGAGCGCTTTGACAAGGCAGTTATGCGCTAAATCCTCCGTCAATCGTCAGGCTTGCACCAGTGATGTAACCAGCCTCAGGACCAGCCAGATAACTAACCATCCCCGCAACATCCTCGACGGTTCCATAGCTGAGTAACGCCGTCTGCTTTTTGAGCATCTCAGCAAACTCACCTTCTGAGGGATTCATATCCGTAGTGATTGGTCCGGGCTGCACGTTGTTGATCGTAATCCGGCGCGGACCGAGGTCACGCGCCAGCCCTTGCACAAGCCCTTGCAGCGCAGATTTGCTCATAGCGTAAACGCTGGCCCCGACCATTGGCACGCGATCAGCGTTGGTACTGCCTATGTTGATGATGCGTCCGCCTTCTTTCATGTGCTTAACTGCGGCTTGCGTTGCCACAAACACGGCACGCACATTAATGGCGAGAATTCGGTCAAAGTCCGCGAGTGTGAAATCGTCGATAGGGGCCATGACCGCCACGCCTGCATTATTGACGAGGATATCAATGCCGCCCAATTTTTCCACTGTGTGCTCAACTGCGGCAACCACCGCACTGGCTTCGGTACTGTCGGCTTGGATAGCCAAAGCTTGAACACCTAGGGTCTGCGCCGCTTGCGCGATTTCGTTTGCTCGCTCGGGCGATCTGGTATAGGTAAAGGCGACATCAGCCCCTTCACTTGCCAAACGCTTAACGATGGCGGCTCCAATACCGCGACTGCCTCCGGTAACGAGTGCGCGTTTATTCTTGAGTGTGTGGTTCATGTTTGATACCGTGTAATGAGAAATTAGATAATTTGCTGCGTGTGTCTAATTTTAAATTGAAAACTCCTTATTGCGTTGCATTTTGAGTCAAGAGCGACCGTCGTGCGTGAACTTCGCATTTGCTAAGGTTTTTCTGGCAGGCATGAGCGCAAAAGACTATGCCTTGCTCGTTAAGAACATTTGCAAGGCAGCATGCGATCGCCCACAGCTTAGGAGCGTGGATCAAATAGCTTAAGTAGGTTGAGTTTCATGCTTCGACCCAACGTCCTTGGAAGCGTTGGGTTTCGCTAAGCTCCACCTAACCTTCAAAAGTATACACCTTGTTAACCGCATCCCTTTATGCTGTCTACACGAGTCGGCAATACCTATCACCCAAAATAAGAACTTTCGTAGATTTTCTAGCTGAGCATTTTTCTGGCATCACCGGAGACGCATGAATCCGTGAAGTGAGCCTACCAGAATCTTCGCTTATGCGCGAGCTTCACATAAAAAACGAAGTTCACGGACGTAGACAAGGGTGTGGTTCATAGAGAGTGAAAACTACTGTAATTGCGAATTGCTAATTGGACGTGACCGAAGAGGCAGGGGAGCTCTTAGCTGTCTTGCAGGGGGAAAAGATTCTGGAATTCCCCTGGCTATTGGGTTTCAAGCCCCTCCATTTATGGATGGAGAACAACAAAAATGTCTGCGCGCTCCACGTAGTGCGCTTCGGTCTTGGGGCAAAGCTCGCGGGAGGGAAGCTTCCCTCCCGCAGACTTTGCGAGAG
>JAQYWN010000568.1 GCA_029379265.1 Rhizonema sp. NSF051 | reverse complement strand
ATCATCCATTAGATATATTGACAAATCTTCAATCAGTTTAACCTGTGACGGATGCTGCAAGGCTGTCTCACCGTTCGCCCCTACCCAGTGTATCTATTGCCTTATGAATGGAGAATTGGTATTAAACAAAAATTAAGCCCAAATGTAGCCCAAACTGGCTTGAGGCGGGTTGAAAGCTAATGAGTTGAGCGCCATCTTTCACTCTTGCTACGTTTCAATACCTCTCACGGCTTGAAGCGGGTTGAAAGGTTTTGATATTATTTACCAATTCATAACAAAGACTTTTTATAAAAAGGTAGGTTGAAAGCGAATCCAGTTACGTCCTTGTTAAACTGGTATTGTAACCACAACAGTTCATCTTTGATATAGCTTATCCAGACTGCCTAATGGACACTAATTTGTTAAATGTGACATTAATCTGTTAACAGGGACAAAAAAATAGTTAATATACAAATGTGTCGCCCACGTAAAAACGTGAGCGCATGTATAAATCCATGGACGTAACTGGATTCGAACCAGTGACCTCTACGATGTCAACGTAGCGCTCTAACCAACTGAGCTATACGTCCTTAGCCGATTAATACTAGCATACATTTATTGAAAAAAGCAAATTTCTCAATAAATTTGTATTTCTCCTATCTTTGCTAACCTGCGGACAATCCAGAAACAACAGGAATTAGACTTATAGGGAAAATCTACACACCAAATATTTGTCGCCTTTTTTTTATATTGATGTTTATACGATGCCGTTGGCGTACCTCTACGGGGAAGCAAGCGTGACAAGCAGCTTGTCGCAGTAAAATCTCGTTCGCGCAGCGTCTGGTGCTCCTGAGAAGAGAAGGCAATGGATGTGCGCCGTATCGCCACAGTTATAATTTTATTTCAGCTTTTTCTGTGCAGATAACAGCAGTTGTTGTGCTTCTGCGTAGGTAATTGTACCTGGTTTGACAGTTCTAAGCTGATTAATAATTCCCTGGATCTCACCTTTCAACTGGTTGGGTTGGGAGGGAGGAGAAGCAATCAAATTTTGGATTTGCCGATTAGCCTGTTTAAGAATTTCTTGTGACTCGTTTTCAGCTTGACGTCGAGAGTGTATGATTCCTATATTAGTTTGATATGTCGCCAGTAACTTTTGCGCGTCCAGATAATTAGGCTCCGTAACTTTAATATTTTGCAACCGCTCAATTGCTTGTCCCCACAAGGTTTCAATTCGTTGCCACGTTTCTGCTGGATGGGGTGGATCTTGCGATGCTTGGGAAGCTTGTAAAGCGAATAGCTTTGCTGCCTCAATCAATGTGCTAGTTTGGTAACTATTTGCAACACCACTCTTCACCTTCTCAAAATCACGCTGATAGCCTGCAAGTTTGGTTTGTGCTATCTTCTGTGCGAGTGTTTCTCTAGGAATTTGCTCCAAAGTATCAATCGCCGATTGCATTGAGGCGATCGCCTTCTGTTGTTCCTGTCCCTTTGTTTGTTCGTACTGCTGCTTGGCTATGTTTAGTGCCTGTTCCCCTTGAGTCAACGTTGCAAAAGCATTTTTTTCTTGGAATACAATCGCATCCAACCGCGCCACTCGCCGCCTGGCTTGTTCAAACTCATCTAACGTAAACTTCCACGTACAACTAAAAAAGCTACAGTAAGTTTGAGGATAGTAACCCAAAAACCAAACTGGTAAATAATCCAAGTGTTTCTGTGCTTTTTTGACTCGCTCACCACCCTGCTCAATATCAGAAGAGCTAGTAGCATGATTAACGAGTTGATCTGCTTGCTCAAGGGAACTAATTATTCCTCGATAATGATAATCCATACTTATGAATGAGGGTAAAAGTAAGATTGGGGCAGTTTTAGCAATAGGTAGACGAATCATTGGTAATGGTAAATTCACAACCCAAAGCACCCCAGTTGCACTTGTCAAAAGTATCGCTGCCCACTTAATTTTGCTGAATATACGCGGTGGTTGATTATATTGTGCAGCCAGCTTGAGTGCCTTTTCGTTAAATTGTGGAAATACGTCTATAACTAGATCACGCAGTTCATCTAAAGTTGCAGGAGAACCTTGTTCCTGGCGCAGTTTTTGTAAGCGCTTCATCACAATTTCCTGCTCTGCTTTGCTTATCGGATCATTACTGCAACAGTTATTAACTTCTGTATGTAATATTTTAAAAGCGCGGTTGTTAAGGCGGGACATAAACATAATTGGTCATTTATGTTTTTAGTTTTCCCACTTATAAACAAAAAATACATACCATACGGAGATCTCTTATTGCCCTTTGCGGGATATGACTTTGGGCGGGTAAAACTTCCAAAAAGTATTGTTAATATTTGTAGGGTGATAAAAAATAGTTATAGAAATCGGATGTCAACTGCTTTAATAACTGGTGCTTCTGGTGGTATTGGTAAAGCCTTTGCTGAGGAACTGGCTGCACGGAATATAAATCTTGTTCTCGTCTCTCGTTCAGAAGAGAAATTAAACCAACTTGCTGAAAAACTACAAGAGCAATACAAAATTAAAGTAGACGTTCTCGTTGAAGACTTGACAAAACCTGCTGCGACTCAAGCTGTTTATGATACTATTAAAGCTAAAAAGTTAACAATTGATTTTTTAATTAACAACGCGGGTTTTGGCGACTACGGTGACTTTGCCGAACGGGACGGAGAAAGGCAAATCAAGATAGTGCAATTGAACATTCTGGCATTGGTGGATTTGACTCACAAATTTTTACCAGAAATGAAGCAGCGTGGTTCTGGCAGCATTATCAATGTTTCGTCTCTCACTGCATTTCAACCGATGCCTTACCTTTCTGTGTATGCTGCTAGCAAAGCTTTTATCGTCAGTTTTAGTCAAGCGCTGTGGGCAGAAAATCGTAAATCTGGAGTGCGCGTACTCGTCGTTTGTCCGGGCCCGGTTGAGACGAACTTTTTTAGGGCGGCGAATTTTCCACCTTCCCTTGCAGGTAGAATAAATACAACTTCAAACCAAGTCGTATCTCAATCCCTACAAGCTTTGGAAAGAGGAGATTCAATGGCTGTGATTGGTGGCATGAGTACTCACTTCGTGAGTAATTTATCCCGCTTCATTCCGCGAAAAACTATGCTGTATTTTTTAGAAAAACAGTTTAAGGCATAGTAGGGGCGGGTTTAACACAAAACAACAACAGCATCACAGTATCGTGGAAAACCCGCCCCAACAGTCGTCCCCCACGTAGGGGCGGGTTTAACACAAAACAACAACAGCATCACAGTATCGTGGAAAACCCGCCCCAACAGTCGTCCCCCACGTAGGGGCGGGTTTAACACAAAACATCAACAGCATCACAGTATCGTGGAAAACCCGCCCCTACTACATATATCTTGTCAACTGAACTCGGTAACGGTCTTTTTTGGTGACGGCAACTTCCCCAACTTCTAAACGTCCCTTACCGCGAACAGCAATTAAGTCGCCTGTTTTGACGTGAGAACTCGCTTGAGAAATATCCTTCCAGTTGAGGCGGACATCACCACCGTCGATTAATTCCACCATCTTGCTGCGAGACATCCCAAAACCCGCTGATGCGATCGCATCCAACCGTAAAGAAGCTTCCACTGTAGTCAATTCTTTCTTCTTGGGTTCCCGAACCTTTAACTCGCTGAAATCAATTTGCTGAGTTTTCACCGGAACTGATCGCACCTGCTTAAGATTCATTTCTAAAAACTCCAGCAAATCAGGTGCAACAATAGCCTGTGCGCCGCGTTCACCCAGAACGATAATGTCCCCCGTTTTTTCACGGACAATACCAGTTGCCAACATTGCGCCCAAAAAGTCGCGGTGAGTCGCGGTGTCAAACAGAAAATTTCCCGCAATATCTAAGGCAGTGAGAGCGACAAGTGATTGATCTAAGGGGAGTTCAGAACGGGCGATCGCGATTCTTTGACGTTCAGCTTGCGGATATCCACCCCAGGCTAATAACTGCACTTCTGTCAATCGACCAAACACTTGTTGAATTTCTGCCAACTCTGGTGGAGAGAGAAAATCTGTAAAAACAACTTCCCAAGTTTTGATCGCTTGTTCAGCTTGGTCAATAACACGCGCTATACTATCTCGATTTTCAACACCTTTTAAAAGTTCTTCCCGTGGCAGCATGAGCAAAAATATGAATTATGAATCTTGCGTTTTTTAATTTTTATAGATCAGTCTTGAGATTTTGTCTGCTGGACAATGTTCCCTAACCCAGTTCTACATCTTTTATTGTTATATCAATCCTAATTGATTTGTGAAAACGAAGACACAGATACCCGACTTCGTAAGAGTTGTCAGGTATCTTGTTTTTCCCGAACTTCTGACATTCTTTAAGTTGTACCTGTACCCTGGTAACCTTGGATATTTTCCGGGTTAAATTGATACAAAATGCGGGTAGCTTGACGAGTGACACTTTCAGATCCCTGAACCACAATTAAATATTTACCAGCATTCAAGCGGTTGCGGTAGGGTAAAGCGTCTCCACTCCCAGTGACTAAGCCGACGCCACCACCGACAAATACACTACCCATTCCACCAGAAACAGCACCGAGTAATCCTCCAATAATGTGATTGCCGATTTCCCCCGCCCAAGCGAAAGTTCCCAAACCAGTGAGGACACTAAAAGTAAAACCAGCGAAAAATCCAAAAGGGACTAACCAAGAAGCCATCAGCCGGACTTGCTTTATTGCTTGTTCGTTGGGGTCAATCAAGCCAAACTCATCAGCAGTTTTGTAGCCCTTACCCAAAATTGTACCTTTTATACTCTCTTTCTCCAAGGCTAAGTAAGCAGCTTCTACTTGGATGCGATCCTGTAATACAGCAACAAGATAATTCATGGATGGTATCTTTCTCTTCGCTTTATAAAAAGGGTATCAGTACGACAAGTAATGAGTTTAAACTTATTCCCAAAGTCCATCCAACAACTCGCAAAAATTGTTCGCACCTTGCTTTAAGATATATATCAAAACTGGTGTTGCCAAAGTATCAGGAAATGTAGATATTGTTGTCAGGTGTTCCGTCAACCCTTTTATTGACCCATTAAGTAACTCATCTCGGAATTCCGGGCGACAAATAACGGAGCGCCACTGTCTGGCTAATGCATCCAACCATTCTGAATTCGCTCTTTGTGGTTCCTGCCCTGCCCGAATGGCTAATGTCATTGCCGCATCTTCCAAATCTCCCTCGCAGTCCTCAATCAGATCTAGTACTTCCATCGCTTTGGAATTATCTGCCAATTGAGAGCGAAACTGTGCAATTTCTTGTAGTGTAACTGTAGTCATAAAATTATTTTTCTAATAGCCGATGATTAAACACTCGGCTATGGTTAGCTGGTGTGCATTTCCGGAGTGCTGAGGAGCCAGCGCCTGGGTTTGGTTCCCAAAGTTGAGGCGACTGACGTTGCCGAGTACAATTAATTTTACTTTTGACTCAGCACTCGTTACTCAGCACTTCAAAACTGTTTCGGTGAATTATTGATTGAAGAACTCACAATACAAAATGCAATTAGTGGAGGATTCAGACTTGCATTTTCTTAATGGGTAACTTGTAACCAGTGATACAGAATAAAATCTAATCACTATCTATGTG